>JAYQOZ010000008.1:0-3752 GCA_038145035.1 Gemmatimonadaceae bacterium
CCGGGGCCAGAGCTTCCGCGCGGAATGAGCGTCCGCACAGCCACGCACCGAGAGCGCGTACTGATACGTGCCCGCGCCGGTCGGGAGGTACTCCACCCAGTCGTACGGCGAGGCCTGCGTCGCCGGCAGGCTGCCGACGGTGGTCCAGAGCGAGTCGCCCAGTACCTGGCGCTCGATCACGTACGCCCGCGCCGTGCGGGCGCCACCGCCGTCGTCCGCCGAGGCCCGCCAGCGAAACTCCAGCCGATACGGACGCGCGCCCGTCCGCTTGGTCAGCGTGAACTGCGCGTCCGCCGGCACGGCCGGCGGCGCGCCACAGCTTGCCCCCGCCCCAGTCGCGTTCGGCAGCGACGTCACCCAGTACACCGTGCGGACGACGTCCACCCCCGTCATGCGATTGCGGTAAAACCCGGCCGACCGTAGCCCTACGGCGCGGATCTCCGCAATCGTGGTGGAGTCCCAGAACTGCGGTAGCTGGCTCGCCGTCAGCGGGGCCAGCGCCCCGGACACCATGCGCTGGTAGCTGAAGAAGGCCGAGTCGGCCGGCACGTGAATCCCCCGTACCACCTGGACGGAGTCGCGGGCATTCACCCGACGGAACAGCACGTAGATGTCGCTGCGCCCGCTCACCGTATCGGGGTGCAGGAAGTAGCTGATGGTTTCGTTGCGGCTGAGGTTCCCCGCGCCGTCCGTGTAGTCGACCGTCGGATACGCTCGCGTCGTCAACGGAATCGTCGCCGCATCGGATACGCGCCAGGCTTCGGTGAGCGTACTGGCCGCCCCCGTCTCAATCGCCAGCGCACCCGGATCCGTCGTGTCCGGCGCGAGCACGTTGGCGTTGAAGCTGATCCCCATCGGCCCTGCGTAGACGAGCATCGGCTGCCCGGCGTCGCTCGCGGCGAGCCGCAGCTCGCGGTCGATGGCGCGCTGGGCGTACCGCGCCACCTGCTCGGCGTCGAGCCGGCCGGCATTGCTGCCCAGCGCCCGCGACTGCGCGCGCACGAACGGCAGGGTGATCGCGAAGATCGCCAGGGTCAGCGTCATCGCCACCAGCATTTCGACCAGGCTGAAGCCGGGCCGCACACGGCTGCACCACCCTTGCCGCATCGCCTAGAACGCCCCGATGATCACGGACTTCGTCATCGGTGACATCAGCACCGAGGCCGTGACCGTCACGGTCACCGTCACGTAGTCGATGCTGTCGTTGGCCACGCGCACGGCCTTCGTCGTCCGCGTGTAGCCGTGGTAGCCACTCATCGACGGACTCGCCGTCGCCGACGCGCTGGTCTCGGTGGTGCCGTTAAACAGCGAATCCAGCGTCCCGTAGTTCGCGTGGCCCTGGATCGCCTCGAGACGCGCCGAGGCCAGGTCACTGGCCACCGCCAGGTTCGCGGCATTCCGGCTGGCTCGCGTAAACCCCTGCCCAAAGCGCGACAGCGCCAGCATCACCCCTGACAGGATAACGATGGCAAACAACACCTCGATGAGGGTCATTCCACGGCGGTGCACTGGACGGATTCGCGGCATCATTTCAGTACTATAAGGGCGCGATCACCGTCCGGGGACTTACGGCCCCCGTGGCACCGTCACATCGTGACATTGACGTTCGCCCCTCCCCGCGCGATATCCCACGTATGGCCACCATCGCCGTCATGCTCACGGACCCCCGCGCCCTGCAACGGCTCGGCAGCGCCGTCGACGGGGAGCATGCGGTCCTGCACTGCGCGTCCTGGGGGGCCCTGGAGGCGGCCTGTCAGGACGACACCGTCTCCCTCGCCATCCTCGACCTGTTTACGGAAGGCAAGGCGTACTTCGACGTCATCCGTCGCCTCAAGATGCGCGCCGAACGACTCACGCTCGTCGCATACGTCTCGGTGACGCCGGAGCGCTCCCGAGACCTCTTCGACGCCGGCCGCGCGGGACTCGACGGCCTGCTTATCTCAGGCCAGGACGACACGCCGGCCGCCTTCCGCGCCGTCCTCGAGCGCGCCGAGGCCCGTGGAGCCGCCCAGCTGCTGCGGCCCCGCCTTGCCGGACTGCCCGCACCGGTCTGTGACGCGGTGATGGTGGCCGTCACCCGTGCGCACCTGCGGCTCACGGCCCAGCGCCTCTGCGAAATCCTCGGCATTTCCAAGCGCGCGCTGCTCAAGGCCCTCGAAGAGTCGCACTGCCCGGGGCCCGCCAAGCTGATCACCTGGGGGCGGCTGATTGTCGCGGCCCAGATGCTCGAGGACGGCCAGCGCAGTGCGGACGGTGTGGCCCGGCTGCTCGACTTCCCCTCGGGTTCGGCCTTCCGGAACACCACGCAGCGCTACCTCAGCGCCACGCCGCAGGAGATCCGTGACAAGGGCGGTGCCTCCTGGGTGGCCGGCCGCTTCCTGCGCGAACTCGGGATCGTCGGATGACGCGGCGCCCGGCGGAGTGCTCGCCGGGCACAGGCTCGACGGCTTAGTAGTCGCGTCGGCGCCAGGCGCCGGTGGCGTAGCTCCAGAACGCGGTGCGCGCCCTCGCGCCCGTCACCGCCAGCGCCCGCATGTCCCGCGGGCGATTCGCCACGCTGCCGAGGTAGAGCACGACATCGCCGGAGAGTGCGCCGTTGGGGGCGATCCGGATGGCCCGCTGCAGCGGATTCCCCGTCTCGATGACCCCGGGGCCGGTCAGGTAGAACTCCGGCGCGCCATCGATCGAGACATCAGGCGTCAGGAAGCGGGCCGCGTCCAGCGCGCGGTACGTCGCCGTCTCGGACGCCGAGGCCGTGCCGTCGTTGTCCGCATCGAGCAGGATGCGCACCCGGGCGTTCGAGGCGTCGAACATCACCTGTACGGTGACGTTGCGCTGGATGGCCGTCTGTTGCGCGCCGATCAGCAAGTTCTGCAGCATCCGGATGTTGGAGTCCATCCGATAGCCGGAATTCGTGACCCGGGTGATGGCCCAGCCGGCCAACAGGCCGATCAGGGTCATCACCAGCAGGATTTCGACCAGCGTGAAGGCGGGGCGGCGGCGCACGATGCGGAATCTACGCTGGCCTGCTACGATTGTGCGATGCGCATCGTGGGGCTCACTGGCAACATCGCCGCAGGCAAGTCCGAGGTCGCGAACCGTCTCGCCGCGCTGGGCGCGTCGATCATCGATGCCGACCTGCTGGCCCGTGAGGCCGTGGCACCGGGATCGCCCGGGCTCGCCGCGATTGTCGCACGCTGGGGGCCCGGCGTCCTCGCAGCCGACGGTTCGCTCGACCGCGCGGCGCTGCGTCGCATTGTCTTCGCCGACGCCGACGAGCGCCACAGCCTCGATCAGATCGTGCATCCGGAGGTGGCCCGCCGGCGTGACGAGGCCCTGGCGCGGCACCGCGCCGCCGGCGATTCCCTGGTGGTCTGCGACATCCCGCTGCTCTTCGAGGCGGGCCTGGAATCCACCGTGGACACGATCGTGCTGGTGCACGCTCCCGCCGAGCTTCGGCGAAATCGCCTGATGCGCGACCGGGGGCTCGGCGCCGAGGAAGCCGATGCGATGATCGGCGCGCAGATGCCCAGCGAGTGGAAGCGCGAGCGCGCCGATCACGTGATCGAGAACACCGGCACGCGCGAGGCGCTCGAGGCGCAGGTGGACGCGCTCTGGGCTTCGCTGCAGTCCGCGTAGACCGCCCCGCGGCCGCCGGCCTCTGCTTGATTCTCCCCTGGGCGGCGGGTAGCCTTCCCGCTGCAGAGCGCAGTCCCCTCGTGCCGCTTCGCCGCGCCGGGCCGGCCGGCCGG
>JAYQOZ010000008.1:3762-4242 GCA_038145035.1 Gemmatimonadaceae bacterium
TTCTTTCCTCTTCCACCCTCCCCCCTCCCGGAGCCGCGGGGGTCGTCGATCCCGCAGGATCTCCTCTACACCAAGGACCACGAGTACGTGAAGAAGACGGCCGATGCCTCGGTCGTCCTCGTGGGCATCACCGACTACGCCCAGGGTGAACTCGGCGACATCGTCTTCCTCGACCTCCCGGCCAAGGGCAAGAAGGTCGGCGCGCACGAGGTCTTTGGCACGATCGAGGCCGTGAAGGCGGTCTCGGAGCTCTACTCCCCGATGGCCGGCGAGGTGGTCGAGGTCAACGGCAAGCTCGACGGCGAGCCGGCGCTCGTAAACACCGATCCGTACGGCGATGGGTGGATGATCAAGCTCAAGGTCTCGGCTGCGGACCTCGCCGGGCTGATGTCGGCGGCGGACTACGCCAAGTTGCTCGGGCAGTAACGGCAACGGCGTCTGCCACGGAGACTGAAGGGGGCCTGGCGGACAGATCTGTCC
>JAYQOZ010000008.1:4252-18931 GCA_038145035.1 Gemmatimonadaceae bacterium
TCACTCCGCTTTGTGGGGGGTCCTTAACGGCCCCGGGGGGCGCCCCGTTATTCTGCGGGGGGCGGGGCGTACTGATCCGCCCCCCCGCCCCCCGACTTGTTGCCGTGACTGTTGCGGCTTCGGCTGCCGTTCCCCCGCAGTTCTCCGTGTCTCCGTCGTAGAGGCCTCAGCGCACAAGTCCGGAGGACACCGAGAAGCGGAGCAACGACTTACGCCGACGCATACTCCTCGATCGGCGGGCACGAGCAGACCAGGTTCCGGTCCCCGAACGCCGATTCCACGCGCCCGACGGCTGGCCAGAACTTCCGCTCCCGCACCCAGGCCAGCGGAAACGCCGCCCGCTCGCGCGAGTAGCCCCGCGACCAGCCATCGGCGATGATCACTTCCTGCGTGTGCGGCGCATGCGCCAGCGGGTTGTCCTCGCGGCCCAGCACGCCGCGCTCGATGTCCCGCGCCTCCTCACGGATCGCGATCATCGCCTCGCAGAAGCGATCCAGCTCGGCCTTCGATTCCGACTCCGTGGGCTCGATCATCAGCGTACCTGCCACCGGGAAGCTCACCGTCGGCGCGTGGAAGCCGTAGTCCATGAGGCGCTTCGCGATGTCCTCAACTTCCACGCCCGCGGACTGCTTCAGCCCTCGCGTGTCGAGGATGCACTCGTGCGCTACGTGACCGGTCTTGCCCTTGTACAGCACCTCGTAGTGGCCCTTCAGCCTGTGCGCCACGTAGTTGGCGTTGAGGATTGCCACCTTCGGCGCCAGCGTCAGGCCCTCGCCCCCCATCATATCGATGTACATCATCGAGATCGGTAGGATGCTCGCCGAGCCCCAGGGCGCCGCGCTCACCGCGCCGATGCGCCTGTCGCCCTCAAGCTGCACCACTGAGTGGCCCGGCAGGAACGGCGCCAGGTGTGCCGCCACGCCGATCGGTCCCATGCCCGGGCCGCCGCCACCGTGTGGGATGCAGAAGGTCTTGTGCAGGTTCAGGTGGCAGACGTCCGCGCCGATGTCGCCCGGGCGGCTCACGCCGACCATGGCGTTCATGTTCGCACCGTCCAGGTACACCTGGCCGCCGTGCTCGTGGATGATGGCGCAGATGTCCTTGATGCTCTCCTCGAACACGCCGTGCGTGCTCGGATAGGTCACCATCAACGCCGCGAGGTTCGGCCCGTGCTGCGCCGCCTTCGCGCGCAGGTCGGCCACGTCGATGTTGCCGTTCGCATCGGTTGCCACGACCACCACCTGCATGCCCGCCATCACCGCCGAGGCCGGGTTGGTGCCGTGCGCCGACTGCGGGATGAGGCAGACGCTGCGATGGCCCTGGCCGCGGTCGCGATGATACGCCTGGATGACCAACAGGCCCGCGTACTCACCCTGGGAGCCGGCGTTCGGCTGCAGTGACACCGCCGCGAAGCCCGTGACCTCGGCCAGCGCCGCCTCGAGGCGGCCGAACATCGAGGCGTAGCCCTTGGCCTGGTCGGCCGGGGCGAAGGGGTGGATGCCACCCACCTCGCGCCAGGTCACCGGGTACATCTCGGCGCTGGCGTTCAGCTTCATCGTGCAGCTGCCCAGCGGGATCATCGAGTGCGTCAGCGAGAGGTCGCGCGACTCGAGCTTGCGCATATAGCGCAGCATCTCGGTCTCGCTGTGGTACTTCGAGAAGGTCGGGTGCGAAAGGATCTCGCTGCTGCGCCTGAACGGCACTGGCATCGCGAGGTCCAGCGAGGCGGCCAGCGCGTCGAGGTCCAGCCCGTGCGGCTGGCCGGCGTTGAAGGCGGTGAGCAGGTCGCCCACGTCGCCGACGGTGGTGTTCTCGCCCATCGAGACGCCGAGGCTCTTGCGGTCCACCACCCGGAGATTGATGCCGAGCTTGCCGGCCGCCTTCACGATCTTCCGGAGGTTTCCGCCCACCGTGACGGTCACCGTGTCGAAGTAGCGAGCGTGCGCCGGCTCCATGCCGAGCCTGCGCAGGCCGGCCGCCAGCAGCGCCGCGCGCTGGTGCACCCGCCGCGCGATGCGCGTCAGGCCCTCTGGGCCGTGCCACACCGCGTACATGCCGGCCATGACGGCCAGCAGCACCTGTGCCGTGCAGACGTTCGAGGTCGCCTTCTCGCGCCGGATGTGCTGCTCACGCGTCTGCAGGGCCATGCGCAGTGCCGGCTTGCCGCTGGAGTCGCGCGAGACGCCGATGATGCGGCCCGGGATCTGCCGCTTGTACTCGTCCTTGGTCGCAAAGAACGCGGCGTGCGGGCCGCCGAAGCCGTAGGGCACGCCGAAGCGCTGCGAGTTGCCCACCGCCACGTCCGCGCCCCACTCCCCCGGCGGCGTCAGCAGGGTCAGCGCCAGCAGGTCCGTGGCCACGATCACCAGGCCGCCGGCCGCGTGCACCTTCTCGACCAGCGCGCGGTAGTCCTCAATCGAGCCCGTCGTGTTTGGATACTGGATCAGCACGCCGGCGGTGCTCTTGTTCGGCTTCATCTTCTCGACGGCCACCGTCTTCACCGTCACGCCGCGCGCCTGGGCGCGAGCCGTCACCACCTCGATGGTCTGCGGATGGCAGTCCTTGGCCACGAGGAAGGTGTCGCGACCGTCCTTGCCGACGATGCCGTGCACCATCGTCACGGCCTCGGCCGCCGCCGTGCCCTCGTCGAGCAACGAGGCGTTGGCGATCGGAAGGCCGGTGAGGTCGCTGACCACCGTCTGGTAGTTCAGCAGCGCCTCGAGGCGCCCCTGCGCGATCTCCGCCTGGTAGGGCGTGTAGGCCGTGTACCAGCCCGGGTTCTCGAGGATATTGCGCTGGATCACCGCCGGCACGTGCGTGTCGTAGTAGCCCATGCCAATGAAGGACCGACGCACGATGTTCGCGCCCATCTCGCCGCGGAAGGCGGCCAGCGCCTCCTGCTCGGACTGGGCAGCCGGCAGCGCGAGCGGGCGTCGGAGGCGGATGTTCTCAGGGACCGTCGCATCGATGAACGTGTCGAGCGAGGCGTAGCCGAGATCGGCGAGCATCTCGGCCATGTCGGCCTCGGACGGTCCGAGGTGACGGGAAATGAAGGTGTCGGGCGCGAAGGGCGCGGCGGACGGCGAAGCGGACACTGGGGGACTCCTCAGGGGCCGGGGGCCCCGGGGTACCGGAAGCACGAATTCCTGCGGAATGGGAGCGGCCGGCTGGCGGTCGGCGCTCGGATGGAAAGTTAGTCGGGGCGGGAACCGGGGCGTAGATTGCCCGGACGCCCCACGACTCATCCCCCGGAGGGTCCAGATGTCGTCCACCCGCATCGAAGTCGCCAAGTCGGGCATCAGCTTCGGCTCCGCGCTGGCAATCGCCATCTCGTGGAGCGTCAACAAGTCCGTGCTCTGGGCGGTGATCCACGGCGTCCTGAGCTGGCTCTATGTCATCTATTACGTGATTGTCCGCTGATGGCGGTGCGGGGCACGGGGACGACCGGCTGATGCCGCCGCTGGCCGCGCGCTGGCGCGTCCTGGACTCCGGCGCTGGCGACGGGGCCACCAACATGGCCGTCGACCACGCCCTGTTCGACCGCGCCGCCGGGTCGAGCGAGGCAGTGCTCCGCGTCTACGCCTGGACGCGCCCCACGCTCTCGTTCGGCATGCACGAGCGGGCTCGTATCGGCGTCGAGGCGCTGCGGCGCGAGGGCGTGGACGTGGTCCGACGCCCCACCGGCGGACGCGCCCTGCTGCACGACCACGAGGTCACCTACAGCGTGACCGCGGCGATCGACGGCATCGGCCTCTCGGAGAGCTACCGCGCGATCAACGCGTTGTTGCTCGCTGCCCTGGCCAGGCTGGGTGTCCATGCAACCGAGGCCCCGCGGCGCCGCCGGCCATCGGCGCCGGACGGTGCCGCGTGCTTCGCCGAGCCGCACCTCCGCGAGCTGGTCGTCGGCGGCCGCAAGCTGGTCGGCAGCGCCCAGCGCCGCGACGAACGCGCGCTCCTGCAGCACGGATCGATCCTGCTCGAGGACGACCAACCGCGCATCGCCAGCCTTCGTGGCGAATCCGGCCCTTCCGACGGCCTGTCCGCCGCCGCCACCCTGCGTGGCGCACTTGGCCGTCCGGTCGTCTATGCAGAGGTGCGGGACGCGTTGTTCGACGCCCTGCGCAGCGCGCTCTCCCTGCCCTGTGAACCCCTCGATGCCGAGGAGCTCGCCAGCGGCGTGGCTCGGCACCTCCCGCAGTACCACGACCCCGCATGGACCTGGCGCCGTACGGACGCGGCCGCCGCCCCTCCCCCCGTCCTCTCGACATCGCCCTGATGCGCCGCCTCTCCCTGCTCGCCCTCCTCGTCACGCTGGCCTGCGGTCGCGACTCCGCCGACGGAGCGCTCGGCGGCACGGTCATCATCGCCGCGGCGGCGGACGCGGACGCGATGCTGCCCCAGCTCGTGCACAGCTCGCAGGGTCGTCTCGCCAGCGAACTGCTCTTTGATCCGCTCGTCGAGATCGGCCCCTCGCTCAACACCATCGGCGACCGGGACTTCCAGCCCCGCCTCGCCGAGCGCTGGAGCTGGAGCGCCGATTCGCTCGCCATCACGTTCTTCCTGCGCCGGGACGCCACCTGGCACGACGGCCGGCCCGTCACCGCCGCCGACGTGCAGGCCGGCATCGCGGCCGCCCTCGAGCCCGCCAACGGCGCCAGCTCGCGCGTGACGATTTCCACGGTCGATTCGGCGACCGCCTCCGACGCCGGCACCGTCACGCTGCACTTCAGCGTCCGCTCGGCCGAACAGTTCTACGTGGCATCGCAGATCTTCCCGCTGCCCTCGCACCTGCTGCCCACCGACGGCTCCCTGCTCGGCACGAGCGCGCTGGCGCGGAATCCCATCGGCAACGGACCGTACCGCTTCGTCGAATGGCGTCCGCTCGAGCGCCTCGAACTCGCCGCCGTCGAGGACTTCTATCGCGGCCGCGCCGGGCTCGATCGCGTGGTGCTGACGGTGGCACCGGAGCCGGCCACCGGCCTCGCCCGCATCTGGGCCGGCGACGCCGATGTCTGGGAACTCGTCCCGGCCGGCGACGTCGCCGAGGCACAGCAACATCCGCACGTGCGCCTCGTGCTGTCGAATGCCTTCGACTACGGCTACGTGGCCTTCAACTTCCGTGACGCCCGAGATCGCGAGCGCGCACACCCACTGTTCACCAACCGTGCGCTCCGCCGCGCCATCCTGATGGCGGTGGACCGCGACGGCATGGTGCGCGCGGTACTCGACACGCTGGCCGTCCCGCTCCGCGGCCCCTTCGTGCGCGCGCAGTTCACCGCCGACACCACGATCCCGCAGATCCCCTTCGACCGCGCCGCCGCCGCCGCGTCGCTGGACTCACTCGGCTGGCGCGTGGACGCGCGCGACGGCATCCGCCGGCGCAACGGCCAGCGCCTCGCCTTCACCGCGCTGGTGCCCGGCTCGAGCCGCAATCGCGAGCGCGGCGCCGTGGTGCTGCAGGAGCAGCTGCGGCAGGTGGGCATCGCGCTGGAGATCGAGCGCGCGGAGAACCGCACCTTCACCGAGAAGCGACAGACCGGGCGCTTCGACGTCGTGTTCGGTGGGTGGCTGACCACGCCCAGCCCGTTCAGTCTCCGCGGCACCTGGGGCTCGGTGGGCGAGGAGGGCTGGGGCTCGTTGAACGACGGGCGCTACAGCAACCCGCTGTTCGACGCGGCGCTGCGCGCCGGCATCGCGGCGCTGAATCCCGACGACACCAAGCGGCACTTCCGGGAGGCCTACGAGACGGTGGTGCAGGACGCCGCCGCAATCTTCCTGTACGAATCGCGCAGCGTCGCCGCAGTGCACCGGCGATTCATCATCCCGGCGTGGCGCCCCGATGGCTGGTGGCGCAGCATCCCCGAGTGGCGCGTGGACCCGGCGCAGCGCCTGCCGCGCGACGCCCGCCCCACCGCGAACTGAGCGACGCCGCCCGTGCGGCGAGTCCTCCTCCAGCGGCTCGGCCAGGCGGCGCTCGTCGTCGCCCTGGTCGTCACGCTGTGCTTCCTCCTCATCCGGCTCGCCCCCGGCGACCCGTTCTTCGCGGCGCTGGACATGCCCGATGTGCCGGCGGACGCCTCCGCGCGCATGGCGGAGCGGTTCGGCTACGACCGCCCGCTGCCGGAGCAGTATGTCCGCTACATCGGGGGCCTGCTCCAGGGCGACCTCGGCTGGTCGCACTCCCGCGCACGCCCCGTCGCCGAGGTACTGCGACTCCTGCTGCCCAACACGCTGCTCCTGATGGGCGCGGCCCTGCTGGTCGGCATGCTGGGCGGGATCATCGTCGGTGCGCTACAGGGCTGGCACGCCGAATCGCCGCTGGCGCGCTGGAGCGATCGCGTGTCGCTGGTGCTCGTCTCCATCCCGGAGTTCGTACTGGGCCTGTTCCTCGCGCTGACGCTGGCCCTCAGCTGGCGGCTGCTGCCGGTGGGAGGCATGCGCACGGAGTTCGGGCCCTCGGGGCTCGCCGGCCTGGTGGACGTCCTGTGGCATCTCGTGCTGCCCGCGGGCACGCTCGCGCTCGGCATCGCGGCCGTGGTCGCGCGGCACCAGCGCGCCGCCGTGCGCGCCCTGCGCCGCGCTGCGTTCATCCGCGCCGGACGCGCCGCCGGACTGCACGAGCGCAGCCTGCTCTGGCGCTACGCGCTCCGGCCGGCACTCGCCCCGGTGCTCACCGTCATGGGCGTGCTCCTTGCCACGCTCGTGAGCGGTGCGGTGCTCGTGGAGCGCATCTTCGCCTGGCCCGGCATGGGCCGCGCCGTCGTGGAGGCCGTGCTGTATCGCGACTACCCGCTCGTGGCCGGCGCGGTGCTGGTGACGAGCGTCGGCGTGGTGCTGGCGACGCTGCTGGCCGACATCGCCGTGTGGTGGGCGGACCCCCGCGCGCAGGATCGCCTCTGATGCGCGGCCTCCGTCTTCCACTCGTGGTGCTCGCCGCGCTGCTCCTGGTGGCGCTGCTCGCGCCCTGGATCGCACCGCACGACCCCATCGCCCAACCGGATGCGATCGGCCTCGCGCTGCGCCCGCCGAGTGCCTCGGCGCCGTTCGGCACCGACCCCTACTCGCGCGACGTGCTCTCGCGCGTGCTCTACGGCGCGCGCACCTCCCTGGGGATTGCCACGCTCGCGGTGGTGGTGGCCCTCACGCTCGGCGTCGCCGTGGGTGCCGGGGCCGCCGTGCGCGGCGGCTGGGGCGACAGCGTCCTCATGCGATTCACCGATACGATGCTGGCGATGCCGCGGCTGCTCCTGCTGCTCCTGGTCGTCGCGGGTACCGGGCCCCTCCCGCCGGCCTGGCTGGCACTGGTGCTGGGCGGCACCGGATGGATGACCACCGCACGGTTGATGCGACAGGAGACGCGGCGCCTGCTCGCCGCCGACCACGTGCGGGCGGCGGAGGCGCTGGGCCTGCCGCCCGGTCGCCTGTGGCGCCGCCACGTGCTGCCCGGGTTGATCCCCACGCTCGCCGTCGCCGCCACACTCGCCTTTGCGACGGCGGTGCCCTTGGAGGCCGCGCTTTCCTTTCTCGGCCTGGGCGTCCGTCCGCCCACGGCGAGCTGGGGCAACATCATCCTCGAGGCCGAGGGGCGCATCCGCAGCGCCTGGTGGCTGGTGGCCTTCCCCACGCTGGCCATCGTGACCGCCACACTCAGCGCCAACGTGCTCGCCGAGCGCCTCAGCGAGTGGCGCGAGGGCCGTGCCTCGTGACGCGGGTCGTGCTGACGGTCGAACGACTCGGCGTCACGACCACCGGTGCCGACGCGCGGCCCATCCTGCACGAGGTGACGTTTGCGCTCGACCGCGGCGCCAGCGTCGGGCTCGTCGGCCCGTCGGGTGCGGGCAAGAGCACGGTCGGCAACGCCATCCTCGGCCTGCTGCCGCCCGGCCTCGCCCTGACACCGGCGAGCCGCATCCTGCTCGGCGGCGACAACCTCCGCAAGCTGGGGCCGGAGCCCTTGCGCCGCATCAGGGGCCGCCGCATCGCGATGGTGTTCCAGGAGCCCTTGCTCGCGCTGACGCCCGCGATGCGCATCGGCGACCAGCTCACGCAGGTGCTGCGCGCGCACGGCGTCGGGGGCGAGGAGGCGCAGCAGCGGGCCGAGTCGATGCTTGAGAAGGTGGGCCTGCCGGACGCCGCGGCGGCCGCCGAGCGCTATGCGCACCAGCTCTCGGGGGGACAGCGACAGCGCGTCCTGCTGGCGCTGGCCCTGCTGCTCGAACCGGAGGTCCTGGTCGCGGACGAGCCGACGACGGCCCTCGATCCCGTGCTCCAGGCGGAGCTCCTGGAGCTGCTCGACGCCCTCCGCGCCGCAAGCGGCACCTCGCTGCTCCTCATCTCGCACGACCTCGAGCTGGTTGCCGAGCGTTGCCAGCGCGTCATCGCCATCGATGGCGGACGTGTGGCGGAGGACGGTCCGACGCTCAACGTGCTCGCCACACGGCGCACCCGGACCTCGGTGCGCGCGATTCGGGGCACGCCCGGTGGGACGCTGCTGCAGGCCGAGGGCGTCGCGGTGCACTTCGCGATGCCGCGCTCGCGTCGTCCTGCCGGCCGCACGGAGCCGGCGCGCGCAGTGGACGGCGTGTCGCTGACGCTCGCCGCCGGGGAGTGCCTCGGCATTGTGGGTGAGAGCGGCGGCGGCAAGACGACCCTGGCCCGCGCGCTGCTCGGGCTCGCGCCGCTCACGGCGGGACGCGTCGTGCTCGCTGGCCGCGACGTGGGCGCGCTCGACGCGAGCGGACTCCGAGAGTTGCGTCGACACGCGCAGCTGATTCCGCAGGACGCCGGCGCCTCGCTCACGCCCGAGCACCTCGTGGGCGAACTGATCGGCGAAGTACTCGACGTGCACGGCCTCGCGAGCGGCGCGGCCGCCGAGGATCGCGTGCAGGCCCTGCTCGCGGAGGTTGGCCTGCCGGGCAGCCTCGCGACGCGACGGCCGGGCACGCTCTCGAGCGGACAGCGACAGCGGGTGGCGATCGCCCGCGCCCTGGCCTGCGAACCGCAGCTCCTGATCTGCGACGAGCCAGTGGCCAACGTGGACGCCGGTGCCCGCGAACACCTGCTCGCCCTGCTGGACCGCCTCCGCGCGGAGCGCGGACTCGGACTCATCATGATCTCGCACGACGTGGATGCCGTGCGCCGCATCGCAACGCGCGTCGCCGTGATGTACCTCGGGCAGCTCGTGGAGGAGGCGGCGTCCATCGCCCCGCTTGAGAACCCGCGCATGCCCTTTACCCAGGTGCTCTGCGATGCGGCCCCGGACCCCGCGAGGCGTCGCGAACGTTGGCTGCCGCTGGCCGGCGGACCCATGCGCCGACCCCCGCGCCCGCGTTGTCCCTTCGAACCCCCCAGCCCCCACCCCATTAAAAACCCCCCCAGTCGGGGCGAGCATCCTACATTGCAGGTCGCGCTGCCATCCCAGCCGGACCATCGGGTCGCGTGCTGGCACGATCCCCTCCCCCCGAGCCCATGACACCCACGCCGACGTCCGACGCGCCCGTCGCGGTCAGCCCCGAGCTTGCTCCCTACGTGCAGAACCGGAGCTTTTTCGGGCACCCGAGCGGCCTCTCCACCCTCTTCATGACGGAGATGTGGGAGCGCTTCTCGTACTACGGGCTGCGCCCCCTCCTCGTGCTGTTCATGGCGGCCGCGCTCAATGACGGCGGCTTCGGCTTCGAGCGCACCCAGGCCAGCGCCATCGTCGGCATCTACGCCGCCAGTGTGTATCTGGCCTCGCTGCCGGGCGGCTGGATCGCCGACCGCCTGCTCGGCCTGCGCCGCGCCATCTTCATCGGCGCCGCGCTGATCACCTCCGGCCACGCCAGCATCGGCCTGTCCGGCTTCGCTGGCGCCGGTGCCGGGAAGATCTTCTTCTTCCTCGGGCTCGTGCTCATCGTGCTCGGCACCGGCCTGCTCAAGCCGAACATCTCGGCCATTGTCGGTGACCTGTATCCGGAAGGCGGCGCGCGACGCGACGCCGGCTTCTCGATCTTCTATATGGGCATCAATACGGGCGCCTTCCTCGGCCAGCTCGTGACCGGCTTCCTCGGCGAGCGCATCGGCTGGCACTGGGGCTTCGGCGCCGCCGGCGTCGGCATGGCCCTCGGTCTCCTCTGGTTCTGGATGCGCGCCAGGGCCACGCTGGGACCCATCGGCTTTGACATCGTGCGGGACCCGGATCCCGTGGTGCAGGCCAAGCGGGAACAGGGCGTGAAGACCTGGACCTACGGCGGCCTCGCGGTGCTCGCGGCCGTGTTCATCGCCGGCGCTTCGGGCCTGCTGACCCTCGACGCCCAGGTGCTCGGCCAGTACATGACGGTCGTCCTCGTGGGCATCGCGGTGGTGTTCTTCGCCTACATCTTTGCCGCCGGCGGGCTGACCACCGACGAGAAGAAGCGCGTCGTCGTGATCTTCGTGCTGTTCGTGTTCGCCGCGATCTTCTGGGCCGCCTTCGAGCAGGCCCCGACCTCGCTCAACCTCTTTGCCAACGACTTCACCGACCGCAACATCCTCGGCTGGGAGATGCCGGCCACCTGGTTCCAGTCGGTGAACTCGGCCTTCATCATCCTGCTTGCGCCGGTGTTCGCGGCCATCTGGGTGTGGATGGCGAAGCGCAACCTCGAGCTCTCGAGCCCCGCCAAGTTCGCGCTCGGCCTCGCCTTCGCCGGCCTTGGCTTCGCCATCATGATCGTGGCCGCCAACAAGGTGGTCGCCAGCGGCGGCAGCGTGCTCGTGTCGCCGTGGTGGCTGATCTTCTCCTACCTGTTCCAGACCATCGGCGAGCTTTGCCTCAGCCCCGTGGGCCTGAGCTCGATGACCAAGCTTGCGCCGCGCCAGTACGTGGGGCAGATGATGGGCATCTGGTTCCTGGCCGCCTCGGTGGGCAACCTCGTGGCCGGCCTGGTGGGCGGACACGTAGATCCGTCCAAGCTGGAGCAGACGCCGGCGGTGTTTACCGGGACCACGGTGGCGCTGACGGTCTCGACGCTCGTGCTGGTGCTGATGATCGTGCCGATTCGCCGGATGATGGCGAACGTGAAGTAGGGCCCCGCGGGGCTACTCCCGCCCGAGCTTCCTCTTCAGCGCCTCGAGCGCGGCGTCCGCAGCGGCGTCGCGCTCCTGTCGTTTCTGGGAGCGTGCGAGCCCATCCAGCTCGCTGCGCAGCGGCGCGTCATCCGGCAGGCCGAGGTCCGCGTCCGTGAGCGGACGGTTCGTCGGATCGAGCCCGGAGCCGGCACCGACGCTCGCCTGCTTCAGCTGCCTGAGCATCTCGTCGTAGTCCCGCTCGGCGAGGCCCGCCTCGGCCTCCTGCACCTCGAGCTTCCGCTCCAGGACGGCGATGCGCTCGGCGTGCTGCGCCTCGAACCTGGCCGCGAGGGCCACGGTCTCCGCGTCGTGGATTCCCTCGGCAAGCGTGCGGCGACGCGTCGCCGTGGCCAGCTTGTCGCGCTCCTCCGCCAGGCGCCTGCGCGTCACCTCCGCGCTGGCCTGCAGGTCCTCGATGCCGAGCTTCGCCAGGGCGAGGGCGCGCTTCATCTCGCCGATGACGGCGCGCCGATCGGCCGGCGCGACGCGTCCGCCCAGCAGGTCGGCAATGCTGGCCTTGAGATTCTCGAACATCAGCCCGCGCGCCACCAGCGCGCCCCGTCCTGGACCTGCCGCATCAGCCGCTCCGGCGAATGGTTCGTCGGGAAGAGTAACGCATCGCTGAGGCGGTTGAGCGCGATGCGGCGCTGCGGGAAGCACCCGGCGGCGAGGCCGAACAGCGTCGCCACTCCCGATGCGCGATGTGGTCAGGAAACATCCCGCTCAGCCACAGACCTCGTCGTCGCTGCCGTGGATGCGTGCGCCCGGTCGCGCAGCATATCCTCGCCGCGCTCGCGGGCCTCGCCGCCATGCGGTGCCAACAGCGACAATACGAGGGCCACGTCATCACGGGTGAGTCGGGACCGAACGCCGGCAACGATCATGCGCATTCCCTCCCGTCAAGTTGCGCTATCATACACCGCGTGATCGCACCCCGACACCCATGAGCCGGCCAGCCGGCGCTGCGCCGCGCATCCTCCTCGTCGACGCCGGACAGGCGTGGCGCGGGGCGCAGCGCCAGCTGCTGCTGCTGGCGGAGGGCCTGCGGGCGCGCGGCATCGAACCACTGGTCTGCGCCCCCCCTCGCTCGCGACTCCTCGAGGAGTGCAAGCGCAGCGGCGTGGCGACCGCGGCGCGGGCCATGCGCGCCAGCTTCGACCCGTTGGCGGTCCGTGGGCTGCGCCGCCTGGTCTCCACCTGGCGGCCGGCGCTGGTGCATGCGCACGATCCCCGCAGCCACGCCCTCGCCCTCAGCGCCCTCGTGGCACGGCGGGACAGCATTCCCCTCGTGGTCACCCGTCGGCTGGCCACGCCGCCCAAGGGCGCGCTCCGGCGTGGCGCCCGCGTCGCACGCTTCATCGCGATCACCGAGGCCGTGCGGGAGGCGCTGCGCACCGGCGGCATCGCCGACGAACGGATCACGCGCATCCATCCCGGCGTGGCGGCCCCCCGCGTCACATCGCGGCGGGACTGGCGTCGCGAGGCCGCGTGGGCGGGCGAGCGGCTCGTGGCGGGCATCGTCGGCCCGCTCGCGGACGGACATCATGAACGCCGGCTCGTCGAGCTCTGTGCGACACTCGACCCTGTCGTGCGGCAGCGCCTGGCCCTGGTGATCCTGGGCGGCCCCTCGCGCGGTCGCGACGAGGTCGCCGGCATTCCGGCGTACCGCGCTGGCTTCGTGCACGACGTGCCGGCGGCGCTGGCCGGCCTTGACCTGCTGCTGCACCCCGGCAGCGCCGAGGGACTGGGCACGGCACTGGTGGAGGGCATGGCGCTGCGCGTCCCGGCGGTGGCCTTCGCCACCGGCGGGGTCGGCGAAATCATCGCCGATGGCGTGACCGGACTGCTGGTGCCCGAAGCCGACATCCCCGGTTTCGCCGGGGCGGTGGCGCGCGTCGTACGGGACGGCCGCCTCCGGGACCGACTGGGCGCGGCGGGGCCGGCGCATGCGCTGGCGTTCAGTGAGACGGTCATGATCGGGCGCACCTGGGCGGTCTACCAGGAACTTCTGGGCCTGCCGGACGGCTCCTGGGGCGGGTAGTACGGCTCAGGACCCTCCCGTACCTTTAGTCTCGTGCTCTACATCTGCATCCCCACCCACGACGAGGCCGAGACCATCGGCCTGTTGCTCTGGCGCATCCGCAAGGTGTTCCAGGAGTACCCGCGCGAGTACGAGGTCCTCGTCTACGACGACGCCTCCACGGACAGCACTCGCGAGGTGCTCGAGCCGTATCTGCGCGCGCTGCCCCTGACGATCGTCGGCACCGCGCAGCAGGTCGGGTATGCGCGCGCCACCGTGGAGTTGCTGCGGGAAGCGAGCAGGCGCACGAACTATCCGCGGCGGGACGCCGTCATCGTGATGCAGGGCGACTTCACCGACCGACCGGAACACATTCCGGATCTCGTGAAGCGGTTTGAAGGCGGCGCGGATGTCGTGGTCGGCGAACGCTCGCTGCCCGCAGACGCCCCCGAGGACGAGCGCAGGCTGCACAGGTATGTATCGTGGCTGCCCAAGCTCTGGCTGCTGCGCAATGCCGTCACGATTCCTGGCGCCCGCGATCCCTGGAGTGGCTACCGCCTGATGCGCATCACGGTGGTGCGTGACCTGCTGCGGGCCCTCGAGAAGTCCCCCATGACGGCCGGCTCCACCTGGCAGGCCAACCTCGAACTGCTGCGCTCGACGGTCCCGCACGCGCGGCGCATCGAGTCCGTGCAGGTAACGCCGCGTTTCGACCTGCGGCCGCGCGCGTCGCGACGCCGGGAGGCGTGGCCGGAGGTCGTCGGTCTCGCCAAGGCCGCGTGGGCCGCGCGGAAGCTGCCGGCCCCGGCGCCCGCCCGCGCCACCCCAGCCCCCCGCACGCAGTCGACGTGATCGCCGTCCTGCGCGGCATCGGAGTGGCGCTCGTCCTCGGCGGGCTCACCGCCGGCGAGGTGTACGCCCAGCGAAGCCCCGCCCGGGTGCCGTTTGCGGTCGGCGAGGCGCTGACCTACGACGTGCGCTTCGGCGCGATCAAGGTCGGCACCGGTCGCATGCGCGTGGTTGGCCGCGAGCGGATTCGTGGGCAGGACGCCTGGCGGGTGCGCTTCAGCGTCAGCGGCGGGACGTTTTTCTATAAGGTGAACGACGTCTACGAGAGCTGGATGGACATCTACACGCTCAACTCGCTGCGCTACGTGCAGGACCTCAACCAGGGCTCCCGCGACCGCGAGCGCACGTTCGAGATCTTCCCTGAGCGCGCGGTCTACCGCGAGACCACACGCAACGGCAACGAGCGCCCCTCCGTCCCCGATCCGCTCGACGATGGCTCCTTCCTGTTCTTCATCCGGACGGTGCCGCTGGAGGTGGGGCAGACCTACACATTCAACCGCTACTTCCGCCCCGACCGAAACCCGGTGATCATCCGCGTCCTCCGCCGCGAGACCATCCAGGTGCCGGCCGGCGAGTTTCCGGCCATCGTGGTGCAGCCGATCATCAAGACCTCGGGCATCTTCAGCGAGGGTGGGCAGGCCGAGATCTGGCTGGCCGACGACAGTTCCCGGATGATGCTGCAGATGAAGTCGCGGCGCTCCTTCGGCTCGCTGAGCCGGGACCTG
>JAYQOZ010000009.1:0-5263 GCA_038145035.1 Gemmatimonadaceae bacterium
GTCCCCATGGCCCGACGCGAGTCTGCCAGCCCGACCTGCATCACGCCGGCGATCACGACACGCACCTCGACCAGCGCCACGGGCCCGAACTCCGGCACGGCCATGCGGATGAACAGGAAGGCCGCGCCCCAGATGGCGCCCAGCAGGAGGAGGTCGAGGAGGTCGCGGCGGCTCACGCCCGCAAGCTAGCGGCGCGCGCGAGGAACGCGCGACGGAGCAAGGGCATGGGCGGGACCACCGGAAGGAGGGTCGTCAGAACTCGCGGATGAACATCTGCACGGCAGTGGACCTGTCGTCCGACTCGCGCATGCCGACCTCGACGTAGCCCATCGCCGCGTGGAACTCGATGGACACGGGATTCGGCGGCCGCAGGTTGACCTCGAGTGCGATCCGCGGCCACTGCCGCTGCATGCTCCTGTGGAGGTCGTCATACAGGGCGCGCCCCACCCCCTCGCGCCGCAGCCGCGGCGAGACCACCACCCGGTCGAGGTAGAGGAAGCTGCCATAGCGCGCCGCGAACCACTTGTAGTTCGCGCTCCAGTACTCGATGCCGGAGGGGATGCAGAGCACAAAGCCCGCAATTCCCCCGTCATCCTCGACGACGCGGTAATGGCCCGCCCGCTCGACGATCCACGTGAAGTCCTCCACCGAGAGGGCGTTCACCTGCGGCACGTGCGCATTGTTCAGCGCGAGGACCGCCGCCGAATCGGCGGCAGTCGCATCGCGCACCGTCCACCGGCTCACGCGCCGGGCGTCTCCAGCATCATGTCGTCATCGTCCGCGACCGGGCCGCGGGGCGGCGTCGGCAGGTCGGTGCTCGGCACGATCGGATCCTTGCCACCGGCGCGAATCTGCCGGTTGAGGCGCTCCAGATCCTCCTTCAGCAGCTTGTCGAGCTGATCCGTCTGCACCTTGAGCAGCTCCGACAGGCGCTCGAACACCACGCCGGTCTGGTCCGTTGGGCGGTAGGGCCCCGAGGACGCCACGCCGGCCAGCGAGGCGATCTTGTTGTTGAGCTTCACCGGGAAGTTGAGCGGATCCTGGTTGCTCTGGTTCTTCACCTGGTAGACCTCCTGCTCCACCGCGGCCAGCTGGGTGAGCAGTGCGGTGGCGGCGCGACGAATGCGCGGCAACTCTTCCACCCGCGCCTCGATCTGCGCCCGCACGTTGCGGATGGTACGCACGGCGTTGTTCGCCTCGCTGGTCTTGTCACGCACCGCCATCAGGAACTCGAACTGCGCCACGAGGTCCGCCGCCGTGGCATCGGTGCGCGGATCATTGAGGAGCTGCACGGTCGCCGTCTGCGGCGCCTGCCCGCCCACGGTCATCCGCACCGTGTACGTGCCGGCCGGCGCGATCGGGCCGCGCGTGCTGCCCGCCCAGAGGATCATCCCCGGGAAGGTCACGGCGTCCGGATAGCGCATGTCCCAGGTGAAGCTGTTGAGGCCGACCGCGTTGCCCGGCCGCGCAGCGGCACCGCCACCGAAGCCACCGCCACCCTGACCCTCTTCACCCGCGGCCCCACCACGGCCGCCGCGACGCAGCGGCTGCCCGTCGTTCGCATAGCTCTTGATCACCGAGCCGTCCGGCGCCAGGAACTCGAGCGTCACCGGCTGGTCGGCCTGCGTCAGGTGATAGAACACGGTCACGCCGCTCGGCGGATTCTGCCCCGGACGGCTGGCCGCAGCGTTGCCGCCGCCGCCACCGAAGCCCCCGCCGCCCCACTGGATGCGATACGCATCGCGCGGCGTGAACAGGTGCGCCGGCTTCGCGGCAATCCCCGGCGTCAGCTGGCGCAGGGCCGAGAGGTCGTCGAGCACCCAGAACGAGCGCCCGTGTGTGCCCGCCACCAGGTCGCCCTCCTTCACCACGAGGTCGTGCACCGGCACCGGCGGCAGGTTCATCTGCAGGGGCTGCCAGTGCGCGCCGTCGTCGAAGCTCACGTACACGCCGCGCTCGGTGCCGGCATACAGCAGGCCACGGCGCACCTCGTCCTCGCGGATGGTTCGCGTGAAGTGATCCGGCGCGATGCCCGTCACGATCCTGGTCCAGGTCGCGCCGTAGTCCGTGGTCTTCCACAGCGACGGCGAGAAGTCGTCCAGCCCGAAGCGGTTGGCCGCCACGTAGGCCGAGCCCTCGTTGAAGCGCGAGGCCTCGATGATGCTGATACGCGCGAAGTCGCCGATGCCCGGCGGCGTCACATTCTTCCAGGTCGCGCCGCCGTCGCGGGTGATGTGGATCAACCCGTCATCGCTGCCCGCCCACAGCAGCTGCCCATTCCGCGGCGACTCGGCCAGGGCGAAGATCGTGCCGTAGGTCTCGACGCCCGTCTGGTCCTTGGTGATGGGGCCACCCGAGGCGCCGAGCGTGCGCGGATCGTTCCGGGCGAGCTTGGGCGAGATGATGGTGAAGCTCTGGCCCTCGTTCACGCTTCGGAAGAGCTGGCTGCCCGCCACGTAGAGCACCTTCGGATCGTGCATCGAGACCACGATCGGGAAGGTCCACTGGAACTTGTATTCGATGTCCTCCGACGAGTGGCCCATCGGGTTGAGCGGCCAGGCATTGATGTTCCGCTCGAGGCCCGTGCGCATGTCCTTGCGCGTGAGGTAGCCCGAGTAGCTGCCGGCGAACACGATGTCCGGCTGCGTCGGGTGCGCGGTCACGTAGCCCGACTCGCCGCCGCCCGCGTCCTTCCAGTCGGCAATGTCGATGTTGCCTTCCTTCCGGCTCGGGCCGCAGAGCGTCGAGTTGTCCTGCTGTGCGCCGCAGACCCAGTAGGGGAAGTGGTTCGTCACGGAGACGTGGTACATCTGCGCCGTGGCGAACTCCTGGTCGGTCCAGGTCTGGCCGCCGTTGAAGCTCACGTTCGCGCCACCGTCGTTGCCCTCGATCATGCGCATCGGGTCGTTGGGCGCAATCCACATGTCATGGTTGTCGCCGTGCGGCGGACGCAGCTGCGTCCGGAAGGTGCGGCCGCCATCCGTGCTCTTGAAGAAGCCGACGTTCAGGCCGTACACGACGTTCGTGTCCTTCGGGTCCGCATAGAGCTTGGAGTAGTACCAGGCGCGCTGGCGCAGCGAGCGGTCGCGGTTGATCCACTCCCAGCTCTCGCCGGCGTCATCCGAGCGGTACACGCCGCCGGAGTCGTTCTCGATGATGGCCCACACACGGTTCGAGTTGGCGCCCGAGACCGCGAGACCGACCTTGCCCCAGACCCCCTTGGGCAGGCCGCGGTTGGCCGTGATCTCCGACCAGTTCGCGCCACCATCGGTGGTCTTGAGGATGCCACCGCCGGGACCGCCGGAGTTCAGCGACCAGGGCGTGCGATTGGCAAACCAGAACGCCGCATACAGCGTGTTCGCGTCGTTCGGGTCCATCACCAGGTCGCTGATGCCCGTCGCGTCGTTGCGATACAGGATCTTGTTCCAGGTACGACCACCGTCAGTGGTCTTGAACACGCCGCGCTCCGGGTTCGTCCCGAAGGCGTGGCCCAGCGCACCGACGTAGACGACGTCCGGGTTCGTCGGGTGCACCTTCACGTCCGTGATGTGTCGCGTCTCGGCGAGGCCCATCAGCGTCCAGGTCTTGCCGCCGTCGGTGGTCTTCCAGAGCCCGTCACCGTGCGACGTGTTGCCGCGGATGTCCGTCTCGCCGCCGCCGACATAGACGATGTCCGGGTTGGACTCCGCCACGCCGATCGCGCCGATGGTGCCGCCGAAATAGGCGTCCGTCACCGGCTGCCAGTTCATGCCGCCATCGACGGTCTTCCAGACACCGCCGCCCGTGGTGCCCATCCAGTACTCGAGCGGACGGGAGGGGGAGCCGGCGACGGCGACGGAGCGACCGCCGCGGGCGGGGCCGAGCTCACGCCATCGCAGCGCGGCGTAGGCGGAGGTGTCGACGGACTGGGCCGGCAGCAGGGCCGGGGCGAACAGCACGGCCGTCGCGAGGACGGCGGCAAGGCGGGGGACGAACCGACGGACAGCCACGTGCACGACCTCCAGGGGGTGGGGACCGAAACTCCAGACCGCGATGTTGATGACATCGGGGGTGGGGCGCAAGGGCTATAGATTCCGCCGTCCCCTCCTGCCGACCCGCGTCATGCATCGTTCGTCTCCCCCTACGCACGTCGCTGCCATGCCGTTCGCCCCTGCCCCCACCTTGGCGCGCGCCACCCGGCCCCGCCCCCGGGGGGTCGCCGCCCTCACCCTGGCGCTGACCCTCGCCGCCTGCGGCGAGCGGCCGGCGGCCGAGGATCCGAATGCGCCCGTGGCCGTGCTCGACGCCGGCCTCTCCGCCCCCGAGTCCGTGCTGTGGGACGCCGCGCGTGGGCTCTGGTACGTGAGCAACGTCAACGGCGCGGCGATGGCCAAGGACGATAACGGCTACATCGTCCGGCTGACCGCGGACGGTGCGATGATGGACTCCCTGCCGTTCATCAACGGCGCCGATGCCGACATCGTGCTGCACGCGCCGAAGGGCATGGCGCTGGTTGGCGACACGCTCTGGGTCTCCGACATCGATGCGGTACGCGCCTTCAACGTGGTGACCGGGACGGCCGTGACCACGCTCGAGCTCGCGGCGCAGGCGGCCACGTTCCTCAACGACGTGGCCGCCGCGGATGATGGCAGCATCTACATCACCGACTCCGGCTTCATCATCGACGCGAACGGTCGCTTCACCTACACGGGCCAGAGTCGCGTCTTCCAGCTCGTCGGCCGGAACGCGCGCACGGTGGTCGTGCTGCCGGACCGCAGCGGAGCGAATGGCATCGCCTTCGATCCCGCGCGCGGCCAGTGGCTCATCGTGGGTGATGCGCCGACGGTCTTCGGCTGGACCGCGGGCAGCGATTCCGTGACCGTCCTCGCCGCCGCCCCTGGCGACAAGGACGGCGTGGTGCTGCTCGGCGACGGCCGCGCGCTGTTTTCGGCCTGGGCCGACTCCGCGCTCCATGTCCTCGGCGTCGACGGCGCGGTGAGTCGTGAGCGTGGCGGGCTGCCGGAGCCGGCGGACATCGGCTACGATCCCGCGCGTCGACTGGTGGCGGTGCCGCTCGCGTCGAGCGACCGCATTGAGTTCTGGCGCCTGCGCTGACGCGATGGCACATCGTCCCTTCACGCCCGACTGGGCCATCGCCTTTCAGTCCGCCATCGAGGCGGACGCCGCCTATCGCAGCGCTGCCGCGGCGTGGACGTGGCCCGTGGCGCTGGTCCTGCAGCCCGCACCGGAGTACGGCTACCCCGAGTCGCGGGCGGGGGGGGGG
>JAYQOZ010000009.1:5273-17089 GCA_038145035.1 Gemmatimonadaceae bacterium
TCATCCGGCGGGCCACGGAGGTCAGCGCCCCAATCGTGCTCACCGCCCCCTATGCGGTCTGGAAGTCCGTGGTGCGCGGCGAGCTTGACCCGTTGGCGGGCGTGACCCGCGGCAAGATTGCGATCCGCGGCTCGCTGGCCACATTGATGCTGCACGCCCGGGCCGCCACGGCGCTCGTCGCCTGCGCCCGTGCGGTCCCCACGCAGTTCCCCGATGAGGCCTAGCCAATGCCACTGCACGCGTCCGAAGCCGAGGGTCCCTACTACGAACTCTGGCGCAAGGCCAAGCAGCTCTCGTGGGACCCGGCAGCCGTGGACCTCGGTGCCGACCGCGCCCAGTGGCAGCGCATCCGTCAGGAGCACGTCGCCGAGCGGTATCCCGAGCAGATCCTCCGGCTGACCTCCCTGTTCTACGAGGGCGAGGAGTCGGTGACGAAGACCCTCGCCCCACTCTGTTCTGCGGTTGCCCGCGCGGGGCTCGGGCTCGACAAGGAGATGTTCCTGACCTCACAGCTCTACGAGGAAGCGAAGCACTTCGAGTTCTTTGCCCGCTACTTCCGCGAGGTCTTCGAGGAGGACGGGTCCATCACGGCCGGCTTTCTCACGCCGGCCCCGCAGGCGGTGTTGATCGCCGACCTCGAGGAGGTGACCGACCGCCTCCGGCGCGCCGAGGGACGCGAGGCCATTACGGCCACGTTCGTCGAGGCCGTCACGCACTACATGGGCGTGGTCGAGGCGATGCTGGCCCGCACCGGGTACCTCGGGGCGCACGACGCGCTCGCCGCCCGCAACTGGCTCCCGGGTCTGCAGGAGGGCTACCGGCTCATCCGTCGCGACGAGGGCCGGCACGTGGCCTTCGGGATGCGGTGTATCGCCGAGCTCACGAGTGCCCACCCGGAGTACCGCCCGCTGGTGCAGGACGTGTTCGAGCGCCAGCTGCCGAATGTGCTCGCGACGGTGCGGGAGTTCGACTACCCGCAGCCGCTGGTGGACCTCGACAAGCTCACTACCTATGCGCTGGCGCAGTATGAGCGCTTCGCCGCCGCCGCCGGGCTTGGGGATGCCACGGCCAATCTCGATGTCCTGACCGTCGACGACTGAGCGCGGTCAGGGCGCTCGGGCGCGAGAACCAGCCAGGGCGTGTCGCCTGTGCCGGCCCTCAGCGCCGCACTTCGGCCCCCTCGACCACCGGGATGATCCGCGTCGGCGTGCGCTCGATCACCCGGACCGCCAGGAGGTTCTGGTCGGCGCGGTTTACCGTGGACATTAGGCTCTCACCCGGCTGGCGCACCGCCCAGCCGAGGCTGAAGGGCACCGGCGCCGTGCGCAGTGCGACGGCCTGCATGCGCTCGGCCACGCCGCGCACCTGGCCCTCGCCGGCGCCGCGTAGCACCACGACGAACTCGTCACCCCCGACGCGCACCACGGGCTCCTCGGCACGTACCTGCCGCATCAGGAAGCGGCTCATCCGGATGAGCGTGTTGTCGCCCATCTGGTGCCCATACTGGTCGTTGTACTGCTTGAAGTGGTCCACGTCGATGAAGATGCAGCCCCAGCTCTCGTCGCCCGGGCTGAGGATCGCGTCGAGGTCCGCGAGATGGCGGCGATTGAAGCAGCCGGTGAGCGGGTCGCGCACCGTGCGCTGCCGCAGCTCCTCCTCGAGCGCCTTGCGCTGCGTGATATCCACCAGGATGCCATGGTACACGAGGTCGCCGGTCTCCTCGTCGCGCACGGAGTACACCGTGTCGAGCACGGTGAGCAGCGTCCCGTCTGGGCGCACGAGCTGCAGCTCGAAGTCACGCACGAAGCCCTGACGCGCGATCTCGTCCTGCTCGGCGAGTCGGCGCGACGGATCCACTACCATCTCGTTGGCGCCGTAGTTCGCCAGGTCCGCGAGGGAACGCACGCCCATGAGGGCAAAGAAGGCCGGGTTGGCATCGAGGACGTCGCCGCGGGCGCTGGTGATGTAGATGGCCTCGCGCAGGTTGGCGACCAGCGAGCGCAGGCTCTCGGCGTCCTGCAGCGAGCGGTAGCGGGGCGCGCTCACGAGAGCACCGCCTCGCGCCGTTCCCACTGGCGCATCATCGTGCAGAAGGCCACCGCCGCCTCCTCGTCAAAGTCCGGGCCGGCCCTCTTTTCGATGTGCTCCAGTACGCGGTCCGCCTCCCAGGCATCGCGATACGGCCGAGTGGTGCGCAGGGCATCATACACGTCGCACACGTGGACGAGTTTGCTCGCCGCGTGCACGCCACGTTCGAAATGCCGCCTGGGATATCCCCGTCCGTTGATCATGATGTGATGCTCATAGGCCACGGCGGCCGCGAGGTCCAGGTCGCGGTCGCTTTCATAGATGATCTTGGCACCATCCACCGGATGCCGCCGTATCAGGACCCATTCCTCGACGGTGAGCTTCCCCGGCTTGGTCAGGACCTCTTTGGGGATGCGTACCTTGCCGAGGTCATGCAAGAGTCCCGCCACACCGAAGGCCCGGATGTCACGAGGTGACATCCCCATCCACTCCGCCAGGCCCATGGTGAGCACGCTCACGTTCAGGCTGTGGGTGGTCGTGTACTGGTCGAACTCCTTCATCTGGACGAGGGGCATCACGATGTTCCGGTCCCCGTGCATCGCCAGCGACAGGGAGCGGACGACGCTTTCCGCCTCGGGCAGCGGCAGTTTGCCGCTCGCCTGCACCTCGCCATGCATCCACCGCACGGTCTCGGCCTCCTCGCCGAGGGTGTAGACGAACGCCGACGGCGTGGACGAGGCCGGCAGCGTCGCCGTGATGGGCACGGGCGCGTCGCTGCCCTTCACGCCCACCGCGCCGAACTTGATCGTGGACCGGCGCTCCGGGCTTCGGACGCTGCTATCGACGGCCTGCAGCGTTAATCGCGCCAGCACCTCGTCCAGGAATACCTCGAACTCCTCAACGGACGTCCCGCGCTCGAACTCCAGCCGCTGCACGCCGGCGCTTGCGAGCCGCGTGCCCCAACCCCACTCCCCAAGCTCGCGCAGCGCCAGCTCGCCGTAAATCACCTCGCTGCCGAGGAAGCTGAAGCGCGGACGGGAATCCGTCTCGAGCAGGATTCCGAGCCGCTCAAAGGCCACCTGCACGGCGCGCGCACGCGCCGGATGCCCCTCGCGGTACAGCGACATCGTCGCCAGCGCCTGTGCGAAGGCCGTCAGGAAATGCAGCGCCTCACTCATCGGTCGGGCTCCGCCGGGATCACGGGGGTGAACACCGGCGTTTCCAGCGACATCCTCGACGGCCGTGCCGTCATCGCCGCGGCCGCCGTGACCTCGGCGTCGCCGCTCGCTGCAGCCAGCGTCAGGACATCGCGCGCCGCCGGCTCATCCCGCCAGTGAACCGCCAGTCCTTCGATGGTGGCCAGCATCTCCGGCGTCTTCGGCGCCAGCGTATCGCGCTTGAGCAGTTTGCTCGTCCGCACCACGCGCGCCACCAGCCAGGCCAGTGTGTCGGGCGCCTTGAACGACGCCAGGGCGCGGATTCCAAGCGCCCGCAGGTCGGGCGAGAGCGTCGCATCGTCGGCGCGGGCCCGGAGCACCGCGGCCACCTCGCGCGGGCAGTTGGTCATCGCCGCGCCGAGTCCCAGCCGCACATTCACCTCGTGTGTGTCGCCGAGCACCGCGACGATGGCCGCGTCGCGATTTGCCGGGTCGCGCAGCTCCTGCCGGAATGCCTCGCGCCGCACCGCCGCGTCCGGATGCGAGAGCCAGGCACCGGGCCGGAAGTCGCTCTCCCACTCGGGATGCCGACCGAGCAGCGCCAGCAACGGGCGCAGCAGCACCCAGCGCACACCGCGGAGGCGCTCCAGGATCTCGGGGGCCGCCGCAGCACCTACGCCCTCGAGCAACTCGAGGAGCGTCTGCTGCTGCCGGTCGTCACCGGCCCCCTCGAGCGCGTCGAGCAATGGTGTGGCGGCGGCGACTCCCATGCGCCGTACCATCCGCTCCAGCGTGACCGCCGGCAGCGGCTCCAGCGCCAACTGCAGTCGCAGCCGCGCGGGTGTGGCCACGTGCCGCCACAGCGTATCGCGCATCCAGAGGGCCGGCGCGTTGTCCACCAGGTTCAGCACCGGCGCGAGGTCCGGCTGCGCAGCCATCGTCGCCACCGCTCGCCACACCGGCGCGCCCAGCGTCTCGATCTCAAGCCCCATCGCCAACAGACGCTCGGGTTCGATCGGGTACGCGGGCTCCTGCGCGCCCTGCCGCGTCGCAGCCGTCGCCATCTTCTGCAGCACCTCGCCGTAGCCGTCCGGATTGGGATCGTCGAGCTGCCAGCCATCGAGCAGCTGCGCCACCTGCTCGCGCAGCGCGCCGTCGGCCTGCGAACGCACCGGCGCCGGCCCCTCCTCCGCGTGGGCCGCCAGCTTCGTCAGCATCCGCATCATCGAGTGCGACACGTTCTGCCGCGAACTGATGGCAGCAGCCCGCACCAGCCCCACCACCGCGTCTACCGCCATGCCCTGCGAGGCATTCAGCACGAACTTTCTCCGCTGCTGCTGGTCGCCGCCCATCTGCATCAGCCGCTCCAGTACCTGCGGCGAGAGCTGCCCCACCAGCTGCGAGATGCGGCGCTGCAGGGCCGCCGCGTCGCGCCCGGAGCGCGTCTTCAGTTCCTCGGCAATCTGCAGCATGTAGCCGACCACCACCTGGTCGTAGGCGGCGTCGCGCCCGTGGGTCTCGATGGCCTGCGCCACCACGGCCGGCTCCACGATCGACGCATCGTCCGCGTCGATGCGCTGCGCCTCCGCCACCAACGCGGCCCGCGCCAGCCCGACCCAGAGTGCCGCGGCGCGGCTACCGCCGTCCGCGGCGCGGATCTAATCCTCGGAATCCGCAGGCGGCACATCCTGATCCTCCTCGATCAGCTGCAGCTGCGCAAAGGTCAGCGGAAAGAGTCGAATGTGCGGCCACTGCGTGAGGATCTCGGGGCCCTCGAGCCCCAGTGGCCGTGGCAGGCGCGCGGCGTCTACCGACACCGTCGCCAGCATCTCCCTGAGTTCGTCCTCGGTCACGCCCTGCGAGAACTTCACCGCGCCGAGGTGATGCCGGTGCAGCCGCACCGCCAGCTCGCGCAGCACCGGGTTCGCCTCGTCCGTGGCCACGCCTTCGATGATCAGTTGATGACGCGCCACGCCCAGCGACAGCGTCGCGCGCTCCTTGAGCAGGGTTCCGAGGCGCTCACCCAGATCCGTCGTCGCGTGCTCGAGCAGCGGGTGCCCGGCGGGATAGATGGCGTGCTTATGGAGCCCGATCGAGCACTCGATCAGGAAGTCCGACAGCTCCTTCGTGAGGGTCGCGGCCTCCCCGGCCGACGCGATGCGCGCCATCGCGCACAATATGCCGGTCGGGCCGCGCCGGCGCAGGGCGAAGAACGCGAACCGCCGTCCGACCACACCCGAATCGCGACCCCTTGGCGCTTGCCCTACCTTTAGTGGTCCGCCCCGCCCGCCTGTCCACCGCCACGCCCCTGCCCGTGTCCGAGCCCGACGCCGCCCTGCAGCAGCTCGCCATCAATACGCTTCGCACGCTCGCCATGGACGCGGTGCAGCAGGCAGAGTCCGGCCACCCCGGCACGCCGATGGCCCTCGCCCCGCTGGCCTACGCCCTCTTCACGCGGCACCTGCGCCACAACCCCGCCGACCCGCACTGGCCCGACCGCGACCGCTTCGTCCTCTCGGCCGGCCACGCGTCGATGCTGCTCTACGGCTCGCTTTTCCTGAGCGGCTACGACCTGCCGCTGGAAGAGCTCAAGAACTTCCGGCAGTGGGGCAGCCGCACGCCCGGCCACCCGGAGTTCGGCCACACGGCCGGCGTCGAGACTACCACGGGCCCCCTCGGGCAGGGCGTCGCCAACGCCATCGGCATGGCGGTCGCCGAGGCGCACCTCGCCGCGCTATTCAACCGCGACGGGCACGGCGTCATCGACCACTGGACCTGGTTCATCGCCGGCGACGGCTGCCTGCAGGAAGGCATCTCGCACGAGGCCGCGTCCTTCGCCGGGCACCAGAAGCTCGGCAAGCTCATCGGCTTCTTCGATGACAACCGCATCACCATCGACGGGCGCACCGACCTCTCCTGCAGCGATGACCACGCCAAGCGCTTCGAGGCCTACGGCTGGCAGGTACTGCACATCGCCGACGTCAACGATCAATCGCAGATTGACGCCGCCGTCGCCGCGGCCAAGGCCGAGACCGCGCGGCCCTCGCTGATCATCACGCGCAGCATCATCGGCTTTGGCTCGCCGCACCGCGCCGACACGGCCAAGGCGCACGGCGAACCGCTGGGCAAGGACGAGATCGCGCTCACCAAGCAGGTCTATGGCTGGCCGGGCACCGCGCCCTTCTTTGTGCCGGCCGAGGCGCTCCAGCACTGGCGACTTGCCACGGAGCGCGGCGTCAACCTGCAAGCCGAGTGGATGCGGCGGTTTGCCGGCTACTCCAAGGCCTTCCCGAGCGAGGCCATGGAACTCGGCCGTCGTTGGCACGGTGACCTCCCGGCCGGATGGGAGAAGGCGCTCCCGAGCTTCACGGCCGAGAACGGCAACATTGCCAGCCGGGCGGCGTCGGGCCTGGTGCTCAACGCCATCGCACCGGCGGTGCCGGAGCTCATCGGCGGCTCGGCCGATCTCACCGGCTCGAACCTCACGAACATCAAGGCCGGCGAGGTCTACCAGCCCGCGCAGCGCGGTGGCCGCAACTTCCATTTCGGCATCCGTGAGCACGCCATGGGCTCCGTGATGAACGGCATGGCCCTGCACGGTGGCATCATCCCGTATGGCGGCACCTTCCTGGTGTTCGCCGATTACATGCGGCCTGCCATCCGCCTCGCCGCCCTGATGAAGCAGCAGGTCATCTACGTCTTCACGCACGACTCCATCGGACTCGGCGAGGACGGACCGACGCACCAGCCGGTGGAGCATCTCACCTCGCTGCGCTGCATCCCGAATCTCACGGTGCTGCGTCCCGCGGATGCCAACGAGACCGCCGCGGCCTGGCGCGCCGCGCTCAAGCAGCGCACCGGCCCCGTGGCCCTCGTGCTCACGCGGCAGAAGCTCCCGTTGATCGACCGCAGCGCCCACGGGGCAGTGGAAGGCGTCGCACGCGGCGCCTACGTGCTCGCCGATGCACCCGAGGGGACGACGCCGCGTGCCTTGATTCTCTCGACGGGCTCCGAGGTGGAGCTCGCGCTCAAGGCCCACGCGCAGCTTGCCGGTGAGGGCATCGCCACCCGCGTGGTCTCGATGCCGTCGATGGAGCTGTTCGCCGCACAGGACGAGGCGTACCGGACGAGCGTGCTCCCCGCGGGCGTACCGCGCGTCGCCATCGAGGCGGCGCATCCGATGAGCTGGTACCGCTGGGTCGGGCCGGATGGCCGCATCATCGGCATCGACACCTTCGGGGCCTCGGCGCCCTACCAGACGCTCTATGCGGAGTACGGCATCACGGCGCAGGCGGTCGTGGATGCGGTGAAGGCGCGCGGCTAGGTCCGGCGTGAGACGCTGGTTCGATCGACTGCCCGGCCTTGGGCTGAGTCTCGTGGTCGCCGCGGCGGCCACGGGGCTCGCGGCGGTCGAGACCCGCGCGCTCGGGCATCCGCTGGTCGATGCGCTGGTCCTCGCCATCCTGCTCGGGATGCTGGTGCGCACAGCGATGCCCACGGCCGAACGCTGGGCGCCGGGCATCGACTTCGCCGCCAAGGAAGTCCTTGAGGTCGCGGTGTTCCTACTCGGCGCGTCGGTGGACCTGGCAGCATTGCTGCGCACCGGGCCGGCACTCGCCGCCGGCATCGTGCTGCTGGTCGTGCTCGGCCTGAGCATCAGCTACGGCATCGCGCGGGCGCTCGGGCTCCCGCACACGCTCGCGCTGCTGGTGGGCTGTGGGAATGCCATCTGCGGCAACTCGGCCATTGCGGCCGTCGCGCCGGCCATCGGGGCGCCGCGTGAGCATGTGGCCTCGGCGATTGCCTTTACCGCCGTGCTCGGCGTGGCGGCGGTGATCGGCCTGCCGTTCCTGATGGGGCCGCTCGCGTTCTCCGAGCGACAGTATGGCGTACTCGTCGGCCTGACCGTGTACGCGGTACCGCAGGTGATCGCCGCGGCGTTTCCGGTCGGCGCCATCGCCGGACAGATGGCCACGCTGGTCAAGCTCGCGCGCGTGCTGCTGCTCGGCCCCGTGGTCTTCGTCGCAGCGCTGACGCACGCCGGACGTCGCACCGATGCGCCCAGGCTGCGCCTCGCCCAGGTCGTGCCGTGGTTCGTGCTCGGCTTCAGCGCGCTGGCACTGCTGCGCTCATCGGGCTGGATCCCCGATGCCACGGCCGGCATGGTGCGTGAGGTCTCCCACCAGTTGACGCTGCTCGCGATGGCCGCCCTGGGACTCGCGGTGGACCTCCGGTCCCTGCGCCGGGTGGGAGCTCGGGTGGCGGCCACGGCCGCGCTCTCGCTCGTGGCGCTCATCATGATCGCCGTCTCGCTGATCCGGCTGCTGCACGTCGCCTGACGGTCGCGAGGGCAGCCCTTGCGCGACGCCGGCGCTTCCTCAGCGCAGGACCGGTACCGCGCGTAGAGTGGGGACATCGGATTTGCCTGCCTCCGCTGGAGGCGCGACATTCCGCCCCCGCATCGGTTTGCGTTCCGTTCCCCCGGAGACCCGCCGCATGACGTCCCGCCGCGACTTCCTCGCGACCGCCGGCCTCACCGCCAGCGCCCTCGCCCTCGCCTCGCGCCAGGCCGGCGCCTCCACCGCCTCGCCAATCCTCACGGCGACCACCGAGCCCGACCCGCAGGTGAAGGTGCTGCTGCTCGAGGCCCTCAACGCCGCCAAGCTGTCCGGCGCCTCATGGGCCGACGCCCGCGTGCAGCGCCAGCGCCGCCAGAACCTCGGCACCCGCGAGCAACAGGTCACCAACGTGCTCGACACCGACACCATTGGCTGCGGCGTGCGCGTGATCGTCGACGGCACCTGGGGCTTCGCCGCCACCCGCGTGCTCACGACCGACGGTGTTGCCCGCGCCGCGCGGCAGGCGGTCGCGCTGGCCAAGGCCAACCGCGTCGCCCGCGACCGCTTCGTCACGCTGGCGCCGACCGCCGTGCACGCCAACGCGAGCTGGAAGTCCAGCTATACCATCGACCCCTGGAGCATCCCGGTCGAGGAGAAGGTCGACCTGCTCCTCAAGGCGAACGCCGTCGCAATGGGCGTCAGGAACATCCGCTTCGTGAACTCCAACCTCTCCTTCGTGAAGGAGGAGCGCAGCTACGCCAACACCGAGGGCTCGATGATCGCCCAGGATGTCGTGCGCAGCTGGGTCACGATGTCCGTCACCGCCCTCTCGGACGACCGCAGCGAGGTCGCGACCCGCGGCCCAGAGGTCGTGCAGCCGATGGGCCGCGGCTGGGAGTACGTGCTCGAGAACGACATCGTCGCCAACGCGCCGGTATGGGCCGAGCAGGCGCGCGAGAAGCTCACCGCCCGCTCCGTCGACGTCGGCCGCTGGGACCTCATCCTGCATCCCTCGCAGCTCTTCCTCACCATCCACGAGAGCATCGGGCACCCCACCGAGCTCGACCGCGCGATGGGCTACGAGGCCAACTACGCCGGCACCAGCTTCATCGCGCCGCCGGATGCCGTGCTCGGCAAGCTCAGGCTCGGCCCCGACCACCTCACCATCCGCGGCGACCGCTCGCAGCCCAACGCGCTCTCGACCATCGGCTACGACGACGATGGCGTGCAGCCCGAGGACTTCGACATCATCAGGAACGGCATCTTCTGGGACTACCAGACCACGCGCGAACAGGCCGAGTGGCTGCGCCCCTGGTACGAGCAGAACAACATGCCCGTGCGCTCCCACGGCTGTTCGTATGCCCAGAGCTGGAGCGACGTTGCCTTCCAGCGCATGCCCAACGTGTCCATCGTCCCCGATCAGCGCGTCGATCGCTCCTGGAACGACCTCATCGCCGCCACCGACCGTGGCATCGCGATGATCGGCCGCGCGTCATACTCCATCGACCAGCAGCGCTACAACGCGCAGTTCGGCGCCCAGATCTGCTACGAGGTGCGCGGCGGCAAGATCGTCGGCCAGCTGAAGGACGTGGCCTACGTGATGCGCACCAGCGAATTCTGGAATTCGATTGATCTCATCGGTGGCCCGTCCTCCTACGAGCTTGGCGGCACCTTCAACGACGGCAAGGGCCAGCCCGGCCAATCCAACGCGGTCTCGCACGGCTGCCCGCCCTGCGTCTTCCGGAACATCAACGTCCTCAACACGGGGCGAACCCTGTGAGCAGCCTCTCCGGTACCTTCGACTCGCCCAAGCGGCTCCTCGCCACCCGGGACGCCGAGCGCCACGGCGTGCTCGACGAGCCCATCGTCCTCACGCGCGCCGAGTGCGAGGACATCGTCCAGCGTGCCGTCAAGGCCTCCAAGGCCGACGCCTGCCGTGTCTCGGTGAACTCGTCCTACGACACCAACGTGCGCTTCGCCGACAACCAGATGTCCACCTCCGGCGTGTCGGACAACGCCTCGGTGAGCATCACGTCGTATATGGGAAGGCGGAACGCAACGGTGCTCACCAACAACATCTCGCCGCGCGGCCTCGAGGAGGCGGTGGCGCAGTCCGAGGCATTGGCGCGGCTCGCGCCCGAGGATCCGGAGCACCTGCCGGAGCTCGGACCGCAGGAGTATCAGGCGATCCCCGCCTGGTACGACTCGACGGCGCAGCTCTCGGCCGAAGACCGCGCGCGCGCGGCGCTCACCGCACTGGACCTGTCGCGCCGCGCCAGCGACCTGCAGGTTGCCGGTTTCATCGAGTGCAACGCCAGCTCACGGGCCATTGGCAACAGCGCCGGGCTCTTCGCGTTTCATCGCAGCACCGGTGCCAACTACACGCTCACCGTGCGCACCACCGACGGCACGGGCTCGTCGTGGACCGGCGTCGACGAGAACGACTGGAACCGGATCGACTTCCGTGCCATCGCCGCGAGCACGGCCGAGAAGGCGCGCGCGTCGCGGAACCCGGCGGCGATCGAGCCGGGCCGCTACACGGTCATCTTCGAACCGCAGGCGTCCTCCGATCTGCTTGGCGCCCTGCGCGGCATCCTCAACGCCCGCGCGGCCGATGAAGGCCGCTCGGCGATGTCCAAGGCCGGCGGCGGCACCAAGGTCGGCGAGCGCATCCTCGATGCCCGCGTCGGCCTGGTCTCGGACCCCGCGGATGCGCAGATCCTTGGCTCGCCCTTCGATGGCGATGGCCTGCCGCTCTCGCGCCAGGTCTGGGTGGAGAACGGCGTGCTCAGGCAGCTCGCCTACGACCGCTACTGGGCGCAGCGCACCGGCAGGACGCCCACCGGGGGCGGGGGCGGTGGGTTCGGGGGCGGCGGCGGCGCGGGCTTCAAGATGCTCGGCGGAACCTCCTCGCTCGACGAGATGATCCGGGGCTCCGAGCGCGCCGTGCTGGTCACCCGCCTCTGGTACCTTCGGCCCGTGAACAACCGCACGCTGGTTTACACGGGGCTCACCCGCGACGGCACCTTCCTCGTGGAGAACGGACGGATCTCGCGCTCCATCAAGAACATGCGCTTCAATGACTCGGGGCTGATCATGCTCAACAACCTCGAGGCGCTGGGGCCGGCCGTGCGGACCAACAGCGGGACGGTATTCCCGGCGGTGAAGGCGCGGGATTTCAGCTTTACCAGCCTGAGCGACGCGGTCTAGCGGCGCAGCCGCCTTGGCCCGGGGGGCGCCCCGGCCCCCCGGCGGGGGCGCAACCCCCGGGGGGGGGGCCGGCCGGGGCCGC
>JAYQOZ010000010.1:0-13362 GCA_038145035.1 Gemmatimonadaceae bacterium
GGTGCCGCGCATCATAACCTCGTGGTTGCCGCGGCGGGCCCCGTACGAGTTGAAGTCCTTCCTGGCGACGCCCAGCGACTTGAGCCACAGGCCCGCCGGCGACTTCTCGGCGATCGAGCCCGCCGGCGAGATGTGGTCGGTGGTGATGGAGTCGGCGAACATGCCGAGTACGCGCGCATTGGCAATCGGCGTGACGCCCGGCGGCGTCATCGTCATGCCCTCGAAGTACGGCGGGTGCTTCACATAGGTGGACGTGTCGTCCCAGCCGTAGCGGTTGCCCGTGGGCGCCTTGATGGCCTTCCACTCGTCGTCGCCGCCGAAGACGTCGGCGTACTCCTTCTCGAACTGCTCGCGCTTCACCGACGAGAGCACCACGTCCTCGACCTCCTTGGGCGTGGGCCAGATGTCGCGCAGGAACACCGGTCCCTTGCTGCCGATGCCGAGCGGTTCGGTCTCGAGGTCGATGTCCATGCGGCCGGCGAGTGCGTACGCGACCACGAGCGGTGGCGAGGCCAGGTAGTTGAAGCGCGTCTGCGGGTTCACGCGGCCCTCGAAGTTGCGGTTACCCGAGAGCACCGCCGCCACCGTGAGCTTGCCGTCGTCGATCGCCTTGCTGATGGGCTCCGGCAGCGGCCCGGAATTGCCGATGCAGGTCGTGCAGCCGTAGCCGACGATCTGGAAGCCGAGTGTGTTGAGCGCCGTCTGCACGCCGGCCTTCGCGAAATACTCGCGCACCACCTTGGAGCCGGGCGCCAGCGAGGTCTTCACCCAGGGCTTCGTGCCGAGGCCGGCGGCCACGGCCTTCTGCGCCAGCAGGCCGGCGGCGAGCATCACGCTGGGGTTACTGGTGTTGGTGCAGCTGGTGATGGCGGCGATGACCACCGCGCCATCCTTGAGTTCGAAGGTTTCGCTGCGGTGCTCCACCTTCACGGAGGGCAGCGTGGCGACGCCACCCGCCGACAGCCGGTCCTGCTCGGCCCTATACGACTCGCCGTAGTTGGCCTTCACCTGCGTGAGTGGAATACGGTCCTGCGGCCGCTTCGGGCCGGCCAGCGACGGCACCACTGTTGAAAGGTCGAGCTCAAGCGTGTCGGTGAACACCGGATCCGGCGTGTCATCCGAGCGGAAAAGCCCCTGCGCCCTCGTGTAGGCCTCCACCAACTTCACCTGGTGCTCGCTGCGGCCGCTCAGCTTCAGGTACTTGAGCGTCTCGGCGTCCACCGGGAAGAAGCCCATCGTCGCACCGTACTCGGGCGCCATGTTCGCGATGGTGGCGCGGTCCGCCAGCGAGAGCGAGGAAAGGCCGGGGCCGAAGTACTCCACGAACTTGCCTACCACCTTCTTCCGGCGGAGCATCTCGGTGCAGGTGAGCACGAGGTCCGTGGCCGTCGCGCCGAGCGGCAGCCTGCCGGTGAGCTTGAAGCCGATGACCTCGGGAATCAGCATGGACACGGGCTGGCCCAGCATCGCGGCCTCGGCCTCGATGCCGCCCACGCCCCAGCCGAGGACGCCGAGGCCGTTGATCATGGTGGTGTGCGAGTCCGTGCCCACGAGCGAGTCGCAGTACACGGCCCGCTGTCCGTCCTCCTCGCCCACGAAGGCCACCTGGCCCAGGTACTCGAGGTTCACCTGATGGCAGATGCCGGTGCCGGGCGGCACCACGCGGAAGTTGCGCAGCGCCGACTGGCCCCAGCGCAGGAACTGGTAGCGCTCGCCGTTGCGCTCGTACTCGAGCTGCGTGTTGATGAGCATCGCGGCGTCCACGCCGTATTCATCGACCTGCACCGAGTGGTCGATGACCAGGTCCACCGGCTGCAGCGGGTTAATCTTGGCCGGGTCGCCGCCGAGGGTGGCGATGGCGTCGCGCATCGCGGCCAGGTCCACGACGCAGGGCACGCCGGTGAAGTCCTGCAGCAGAACGCGGGCGGTGCGGAAGGCAATCTCCTTGTCCACCGGCTGCTTCACGTTCCAGGTGGCCATGGCCTCCACGTCGGCCTTCTTCACGAAGGCGTCGTCCTCGTTGCGCAGGAGGTTCTCGAGCAGGACGCGCAGGGAGAACGGCAGCGTCTTCACGGTCGCGCCGGGGAGGCCGGCGACGGCGTCGAGGCGGTAATAGACGTAGGACTGACCGTCGACGGTCAGCGTGTCGCGGCTACGGAAGCTGTTCTGGGAAGCCATCGGGACCCTAGGGGGTGCCCGCCGCGGGATCCACCCCGGCGGGCGGGTGTTGGTCTGAGCCACTGCCGACCATCGGTCGGCAGGCTGGGAGGAAATCTATATGAAGGGAGCTGCGGCGGGCGCGACGCCGACTCGGCCCCCGTGGCGCCGCCTGGGCGCTAGACCCCGTCGCCGTCCTCGTCCTGCATAACCGGCATCTCGAGCGTCACGTGTCGGCGGCCGTTCTCGACGGACTCCGCCTTGATGGCGTTGGTCGGGCACTGGTGCACGAAGTCGCCGTCCGCGCGCGACCACTCGACGGGACTGTGCAGCACCTGCGCCTTGCCATCGCGGTCCATGGCCATCATCCGGGGCGCCAGCGTCGCGCAGAGCGTGCACCCCGTGCAGGCCGCGCGATCCACCGTGACCTCGACCACCCGGCGCGGCCACACGCCGCCGAGCAGCAGCGACGTCCCCACGCGGTCCAGTGCATCCACCGCCGCCTCGTAGCCCAGTTCGATCATCCGGTCCACGTGGCTGAAGTTGAACCAGTTGAAGTGCCACACCGCCGGCCGCACCAGCAGCAGCGGCGGCCGATGCCAGCCCTGCAGCTGCAGCGCCTGCAGCGACTTCATCATGATCTGGGCGGAGCGCACGTAGATGGCGGCGAAGCCCTTGCTCGCGATGCGCCGCGCCCGCGCGATGTTGGAGGACCCGACGTCCACCGCGATCACCGCATCCATGCCGTGCGAGGCCGCCAGGGCGGGCACGTTGTCCGCGATGCCGCCGTCCGCGCAGGTGCGGCCCTGCACCACGCCCGGCGGGAAGAAGCCCGGCAGCGCGCAGGAGGCGTACACCGCTTCCGCCACCCGCACGTCCTCGAGGCCGGGAAGCCCCCAGAGCAGTTGCGAGGCGTTCTCGAGGTCCACGGTGTTCACCAGGAGCCGGCGCTTGAGGTCCCGGAAGGTCCCCGACGGCACGATGTCGTCGATCAACTCCTGCAACGGCCTCGCGAGGTACAGCGACGGCGCGAGCATGCGCTTGGTCACCATGCCCACGTGGTTGATGCGGAAGAGATCCTGCTTCCGCAGCGACCGGGCGCGATACATCATCTCGTCGATGGCCATCTCGCCCACGCTGGCGGCCGCGATCAGCGAGCCGATGCTGGTGCCCGCCACGACGGTCGGGCGGATGCCGCGCTCCTCGAAGGCCTTCAGCACCCCGATGTGCGCGAAGCCCTTCAGGCCGCCACCGCCGAGGACGAGGGCGACCTTGGGGGGCAGGGCAAAGCCGCCGTCCCGGATAGGGGTCATCGTGCGGGGCGCCGTGGCGCGTAGATTGCCGGCAGGATGCGAGTGCTCCTCGTGGAAGACGACCAGCGGATGGCCGAAACGGCCGACCGCTACCTGCGCAACGCAGGCTTTGCGGTGGACGTGGCAGCCGATGGCGCCACGGCCCTCCGTCTCGCCGCGCGTTCCCCCTACGACGCCGCCGTCCTCGACCTCGGCCTGCCCGATCTCGATGGCCTCGAGGGCTGCCACCGCCTCCGCGCCGGGGGCCACCCGATGCGCATCGTGATGGCCACCGCGCGGGATGCCGTGGACGCCCGCATCGCCGGCCTCGATACGGGTGCTGACGATTATATCGTCAAACCCTACGCTCTGGGAGAACTGGTCGCGCGGCTGCGCGCCGTTCTCCGCCGGCCGGTGGAGGCGCTTCCAGCCGTCCTGCAGGTGGGCAGCCTGAGCCTGGACACCGCCACCCGCAGCGCCCGGCGCGGTCCGCGCGGCATCGCCCTGACCGCCAAGGAGTTTGCGGTGCTGGAGGTGCTGATGCGACACCCCGGCGCGGTCCTCACCCGCGAGCTGATCAGCGAGCACGCCTGGGACGGTACCTACGACCCACTCAGCAACGTCATCGACGTGTATATCGGCCGCCTGCGCCGGAAGATCGACGTCCCCGGCGAGCCACCGATGGTCGAGACCATGCGAGGTGCCGGATATCGACTTGTCGCGGATGCTGCCGCCGGCGCGAAGCCATCGTCCGGTCCGCGGGGGCGCTGACGGTGGCCACCCCCAGCATCCGCGTCCGGCTCACCGGCTGGTACGCCACCTCCATCCTCGTCCTCCTGCTGGGCGGCACGTTCGCCGCCCGCGCACTGCTGCGCCACTCGCTCGAGGAGGAGTTTGCGCGCTCGCAGGACACCGCGCTGGCACTGGTGCGCGGCTTCTTCCGCGTGGAGGTGCAGGAGTACCGGCATGTCGAGGCGACGCTCGCCCACATCAGTGGCGAGCTGGCGATGCCCGATCGCCGACTGCACTTCCTCCGACCGGATGGCGCCGCGTTCGTGGCTCCTGCCGCTGCGCGTGCGCTGCCGCTGCCCCAGCTCGCGGCGCCGGTGCGGGAGGTCACCTCGCCGCTGGATGTCGAACTCGCGCCGGGCTGGACGATCCAGCTCGAGGCCACGGCTGCGCCACTGGTCACCCAGCTCCGGGCCGTGGATCGCTGGGCGCTGCTGGCGCTGCCGATAGCCTTGCTGCTCGCCATCGCGGCCGGGTGGGTGCTGACGGGGCGGACGCTGCGTCCCGTCGCCGCCATGGCCGACGCCGCCGACCGCATCTCGTCCGGCAGCGGCGGGCGCATCCCGGTGCTGGTGCCCGGCGACGAGCTCGGGCGGCTGGGGGCACGCTTCAATGCCGTACTCGACCGCCTCGACGAGGCCTTGGCCCACCAGCGACGATTCCTCGCCGATGCCGCGCACGAGCTGCGGACGCCGATTGCCCGGGCACGCGGCGCCGGCGAGCTGGCGCTGTCGTCCACTGCCGGTTCGGACGATCGCGAGGCGCTCCAGCACACGCAGCGCGAGCTGGAGACCATGACGCGCCTTGTCGATGAGCTGCTGGAACTTGCCCGCGCGGACGCGGGGCAGGCGTCCGCGGGCCTGCGCCCCGGCTTCCTGGACGACGAGGTGGCCGAGGTGGTGCGAGCGTTCGAGCCGCTGGCGCGGCAGCACGGCATCACGCTGCGGCTGGACGTCCCGGAGGAGGCGCCGCTCTGCCTGGATCCCATCTCGCTGCGGCGGCTCGTCGGCGTGCTCATCGACAACGCCATCCGCTACTCGCCGTCCGGCGGCGTGGTGCTGGTGCAGGTTGCCCGGGAGGAGCAGGGGCCGCGGCTCTGCGTCGAGGATGCCGGCCTCGGTATCCCCGACGACGAGCGCCCGCGCCTGTTCGAGCGCTTCTTCCGCGGCGCCGACGCGCGCCGGCAATCACCGGACGGGAGCGGACTCGGCCTCGCCATCGCCAATGCCATCGCGGAGCGGCATGGGGCGGCCATTCGCCTCGAGCCCAGGGTGCCGCGCGGCCCCCCGGGCCCGGTGCCGTTTCCCCGCCGCAGCCCGCCGTGCGCCGGCGCCCCCGCCCCCGCCCCGACACGCGTACATTCCCACCACGCCTTCCCGTCCACCGATGCCCGCTCCTTCGCTTCGCCTCCTGGTCACCGGGGGCACCTTCGACAAGCACTACGACGAGCTGAGCGGGACGCTCGCGTTTCACGAGACCAACGTCCCGGCGGTGCTCGCGCGCGGCCGCTGCCGCCTGCCGCTCGAGATCGAGGTCCTGATGCTCAAGGACTCCCTCGACCTCACCGAGGCGGACCGCGCAAGCATCGTCGCGGCGGCGCGCCGCTGTTTGGAGGATCACCTGGTCATCACGCACGGCACGGACACGATGGTGGAGACGGCGCGTGCACTGGCCGACGCGGGCCTGGCCAAGACGGTCGTCATCACCGGCGCGATGATCCCGTTTGCCTTCGGCAGCTCGGACGGTCTGTTCAATCTCGGGAGCGCGCTCTCCTTTGCGCAGGTGCTGCCGCACGGCGTGTATGTCGCGATGAATGGCCGCTGCTTTCCCTGGGACAACGTGCGGAAGAATCGCGAGCTCGGCGTCTTCGAGCCCACGCACTAGCCGGGTCTCCCGCCGTTCATCGTGGGTTCATCTCCCCGGCTTAGCTTGCCGGGCGATGCCACGGATCCGCCTCCTCCTGCTGGTATTGCTGTCAGCCGCCGCGCCAGTACCGGCGCAGGAGCCGCTGACGCTCGCCGGCGCCGTGCAGCGCGCCGCACGTGTCGGGCCGGCCGCCCAGGCCGCCGCCGGCACGCGTGCCGTGATCGTCGGGCGGGCCCGCGCCGATGCACAGTTCGCCAACCCGATGCTCGAGCTTCGGCGCGAGAACCAAGGCGCACCGATTCCCTACGACGACTTCATCACGCTGACACTGCCGGTGAGCGTGACGGGCCGTCGATTCGCGCTACGCGATGCACTGGCTGCGGCCCGCGCCCGCGGCGCGGCAGATTCGCTCGCGGTCCTGCGCACGGCCGAGCACGCGGCGGCCCGCGCGTGGTGGGAGGCCTGGGTCGCGACCGAACAGCTCGAAGGCGCGCGTCGGCAGGCGCAGCGATTCGCCGAGCTGGCACGCTTCGACTCGCTGCGTGCCGCGGAGGGCGCGGCGGCGGCTGCTGCTGCCCTGCGCACGCGCCTTGAGGCCGACCGTGCCGCATACGCGGCCGCCACGTCCGAGGCACAGGCCGCGCGGGCCCTCGGTACACTGGCCTCCCTGCTCGGCGACGAGGACGCGTCGGCACTCGTGCTCGCCTCGCCCGATCTCGGCGACGTCGCCGCCGAGATCCCCGATGACTCCACCGCGTTGCGCGTGGCACTCGCGGCGCGTCCCGATGTCGTCGCGGCCCGCGCGGGCGCCCCGGAAGCCGCGCGCCGCCGGGCCGCCGAGCGCCGCAACGTGCTGCCGGATGTCGGTCTTTCCGGTGGCTACAAGGGCACCGCCGGCTACTCCACCGCGCAGTTTGGCGTCATCCTCACGCCGCCCCTGCTGAATGCCAACGGGGGGGCGCGCGAGCGTTCCCTCGGTGAGTGGTTGCTCGCCGACGCCGACCGTCGGGCGACGGAACTGCGCGCCCGCGCCGATGTGCGCTCGGCGCTGGTGGCCGCCCGCGCCATGGATGCCGCGCTGGCGGGCCTCGACGCCGCGCGCCTGACGCGGGCCGATGAGGTTGCGGCGGCGGCGGAGGCGGCGTATCGCGAAGGCGCCGCGACGCTCACCGAGACCCTGGAGGCGCTCCGCGCCGTGACCGATCTGCGGAAGGCGACGCTGCGGGCGCTTGCCGACCGTGCCCTCGTGCGACTGGACCTGCGCCGTGCCCTCGGCGCGCACCCTGTGGAGATGAACTGATGCGCGCGTTGCGTCCCCTGCTCGTGAGCCTCGTGCTCGTGGCCCTCGGCTGCGGCGGCGATTCGCCGCCGGCCGACCCCACGGCGGTCGCGCCCGATACGGCCCTGCTCTCCGCCGACGCCGTACGCATCGGCGGCTTCACGCTCGCGGCGGCCGAGGCCACGCCGTGGCGCGAGGCCTGGCGCATTCCGGCGCGCGTGACCTACGACCCGTCGGCGCTGCAGCCGCTGGGGAGCATCGTGGAGGGGCGCGTGCTCGAGGTACGGAAGGCGCCGGGCGATCGGGTGCACGAGGGCGAGATCCTGGTGGCGGTCCATTCGCATGAAGTGATGGACGCGCGGCAGCAGGCGGTGGCGTCGCTGGCCGCCGCCACGAGTGCGGACTCGGCCGCCGCCACGGCGGAGTCCGCAGCGGCGCGCGCCGAGCGACTGCTGGCGGCCAAGGCCATCTCGTTGGGTGAGGTGGAGCGGGCCCGCGCGGCGAGGGCCGCTGCCGTCGCGGCGCGTGATGCGGCGCATGCGGCGCGGGATCGTGCGCTGGCCTTCGTCGAGCATCTGGTCGGGGAGGGCACGCCGCCGGGCACCGATGAGCATGCGGCGCTGCACCGGGCGCCATTCGATGGCGTGGTGACGGCGCGTCACGCGCAGCCGGGGCAGGTGGTGCTGGTTGGGCAGCCGCTGCTGACGGTGGCCCGCGACCTGGGGCTCGGTCTCCTGCTGCAATTGCCGGAGGCCGCGAGCGCGCAGGTCGAGGTGGGGGAGGCGGTGCGGTTCAACGTGCCGGCGTTCCCGGAGCGAGGATTCTCGGCGCGCATCGCGCGCATCTCGCCGGTGGTGGACTCCATGAGCCGGGCCATTGAGGCCTGGGCCCGCGCCGACGCCGAGTCGCAGCGCCTGCTGCGCGCCGAGATGACAGCGGATGCCGAGCTGCTGGGGGCCGCGGAAGGCAGCACGCTGAGCCTCCCCGCCCCGGCGATTCAGCTGTACGAAGGTGACACAGTGGTCGTGCGGGCCACGCGGCTCGGTGAGGGGATGCTGATCGAGGCGGTGCCGGTGCGCGTCGGACGGCGCTCCTCCACGCGCGTGGAGATCCTGGGCGGGGTGGCGACCGGCGACTCGGTGCTCGTGCAGGGTGCCGCCATCGGCAAGGCGGAAATCGCGAAGCGGAAGTCGGGCGGCGAGGGAGGCGACAGCCATTGAGGCGGCTCGTCGACTTCGCGCTCCACCAGCGCTTCTTTGTCCTCGGCGGCATCGCGACCATCGCGGCGTTCGGGTTCTATGCCCTGACACATATCCCGTTTGACGCCTATCCGGATCTCACGGGCACGCGCGTCGAGGTGATCACGACGGCCCCTGGCATGCCGCCGGAGGATGTCGAGCGGCTGGTCACGTATCCGGTGGAATCGTCGCTCATGGGTATCCAGGGCGCCGAGAACGTGCGATCGGTGTCCAAGCAGGGCCTGTCCCTGATCACGGTGTCGTTCCCCGACCGCGTCGACGTGTATTTCGCGCGGACGCTGGTGCAGCAGCGCCTCGCCGACGCCAAGGGCGCCCTGCCTCGCGGGATCGAGCCCTCGCTGGGGCCGGTGAGCACGCCGATGGGCGAGCTGTTCCAGTACACGGTCACCAGCGACTCGCTGTCGCCGGCCGAACTCAAGACGCTGCACGACTACACCATCCGTCCGCGCCTGCGCACCGTTGCCGGCGTCACGGAGGTGAACTCCTGGGGCGGCTTCACCGAGCAGGTACACGTGGTGGCCGACCCGGCACGGCTCGCGGCCCGGGACCTCACGCTGCAGGACCTGCACGAGGCCCTGGACGCGAACAACCGCACCTTCGGCGGCGCCTATGTGGAGACTGCGGGCGAGCGCTTCACCATCCGCGGCATGGGCCGCGCCGAGTCGCTGGCCGAGATCGAGCGCATGGTGGTGGCGACGCGCGGCGGCGCGCCGGTGCTGGTGCGCGACGTGGCACGGGTGACGATGGGCGCGCTGCCGCGCCAGGGTGCCGTCACGCAGGACGGGCGTGGCGAAGTCGTGACAGGCATGGTGCTGAAGCTCAAGGGCGCCGATTCGCGGCGCGTGATCCGCGACGTGCGCGCCCGGCTGGACGAGATCCGCGCCGGGCTACCAGCGCACGTTCGCATCACGCCGTTCTACGACCAGACCGAGCTGATTGCCCGTACGACGCGGACCATCACGAAGAACCTGATCGAGGGCGGCCTGCTGGTGATTGCGGTGCTCTTCCTGTTCCTCCGGAACTGGCGGGCCTCGCTGATCGTGGCGTCGGTGATTCCGCTGTCGATGCTCTTTGCCTTCGGTGGGATGCACCTGTTCGGCTACGGCGCCAACCTGATGTCGCTGGGTGCGCTGGACTTCGGCCTCATCGTCGATGCCTCCGTGGTGATGGTCGAGAACTTCGTGCGACGGCTCGAGGAGGGTAGCGGCGACGACCGGCGCGCGCTCTTCCTCAAGGCCGCCATGGAAGTCGGCCGCCCGATTCTCTTTGGCATCGCCATCATCGTGGCGGTCTACATCCCGATCTTCACGCTGGACGGCATGGAAGGCCGGATGTTCAAGCCGATGGCGTTCACCGTCGTGACCGCGGTGCTGGGATCGCTGCTGCTCGCGCTTACCTTCGTGCCCAGCGTGTCGGCCATGCTGCTCAGGCACGAACACGAGGAGCCGCACCGCATGCTCGACGCGTTGCGGGCGCGCTACGGCCAGGCGCTGTCGCGCGCGATGACGCGGCAGCGGGTGGTCGTGGGCACCGCCCTCGTCGCCGTGGTCGGCGCCGTCGCCTCGCTGGCCTGGATCGGTACCGAGTTCATGCCGAAGCTGGACGAGGGCAACATCCTGATCACCACCCGGCGGCTGCCCAGCATCGCATTGGGCGAGGCGACGCGGCTGAGCACCGAGGCGGAGCGCATCATCCGGAGTTTCCCCGAGGTGGTCACCGTGGTGACCAAGGAAGGGCGCCCCGACCTCGCCACCGAGGCGATGGGCCTGTTCGAGGGCGATACCTACGTGATTCTCAAGCCCCGCGAGGAGTGGGTGACGGCCAGGGACTACGAAGGGCTGGTCGATAAGCTCGACTCGGCGCTGGCCGTGATCCCCGGACTTGAAGCCTCGTTCACGCAGCCGCTGGCGATGCGGCTCGACGAGGCCGAGAGCGGCATTCGCACCGACCTCGGCATCAAGGTCGTCGGGCCCAGCCGTGACGTGAACGAGGCGCTGGGCGAGCGCATCCGCGGCATCGTGGCGCAGGTACGCGGTGCGGCGGACGTGTCGGTGGAGATCGCCGACGGCAGCGGCCAGTTCCGGGTGACGGTGGACCGCGAGGCCCTGGCGCGCTATGGCGTCAGTGTGGCCGAGGTGGAGTCGGCGCTGGACCTCGGCACCGGCGTTGCGGTCGCGACCGAACTCGTGGATGGGCCGCGGCGCATCGGTGTCGCCGTGCGCCTGCCGGATGACGCCCGCCGCGATCTCGAGGCGCTGCGGCGCATCACGGTACGCTCGGGCACCGGCGCGCGCGTGCCCCTGGGTACGCTGGCCCGCATCGAGACGGTGATGGGGCCGGAGCTCATCGCGCATGAGGACGCCCAGCGGCGGACGCTCGTGATGGCCAACGTGCGTGGGCGCGACCTTGGCAGTTTCGTGCAGGAAGTGCGCGGTCGCGTCGCGCGCGAACTGCGCATTCCCCCCGGCGTGTTCCTTGAATGGGGCGGACAGTACGAGAACCAGACCCGCGCGCTCGGGCGGCTCGCGCTGGTGGTGCCGGCCGTGGTGATCATCATCTACCTACTGCTCTTCCTGTCCTTCGGCTCGGTTGCGCAGGCCGGCCTTGTCCTGCTCAATGTGCCCTTCGCGCTGGTCGGCGGCGTGGCGATGCTCTGGCTGCGCGGCCTGAATCTCTCGCTCTCGGCGAGCGTGGGCTTCATCGCGCTGTTCGGCATCGCGGTGCTGAACGGCGTGGTGCTGGTGGAGCATCTCAATGCCCTGCGCGCCCAGGGACGCCCGCTGGAGCGCGCCGTGATCGAAGGGGCGGTGGACCGGCTGCGGCCCGTGCTGATGACGGCGCTGGTTGCCAGCCTCGGCTTCGTGCCGATGGCGCTGGCCACCCGCGCCGGTGCCGAGGTGCAGCGGCCGTTGGCCAGCGTGGTGATCGGCGGGCTCGTCACCTCCACCTTCCTCACGCTGTTCGTGCTGCCGATCCTCTATCAGGCGCTCGCGCGGTGGGAGGCGCGGCACCCCGACGATTGACGCTGGCGTGACCGCGTGGGGCGGGGCGGGCAGGCCGGGAACGGCCGACGCGTCCCATCTGCAATAGATTGCGCGCAGGTTCCCGGTTCCTTCCAGCTTTCCGCCCGTGACCGATCCGCTGCTGCAGTTCCGCGCCGAGTTTCCCATCCTCGAGCGCTGCACGTACCTGGTCTCCAACTCACTTGGCGCGATGCCGCGCACGGTGCCCGCGCGCCTCGCGGAGTACGCCGAGGCCTGGCGGACCGAGGGGGTGCGGGCCTGGGCCAAGGGCTGGTGGGAGATGCCCGTCCGTGTCGGTGACCTGGTGGCGCCGCTGATCGGCGCGCAGGCCGGCGAGGTAGGAATGATTCCCACCGTCACCATCGGCCAGTCGCAGATTCTCTCCGCGATGCCGTTCACCGGGGCGCGGGACACGGTCGTGATGACCGATCTCGACTTCCCCAGCGTGCGCTACGCGCTGGAGGCGCTGGCGCCCCGCTTCGGCGCGCGCGTGGTGGTGGTGCCGAGCGAGGACGGCATCTCAATCGACCAGGCGCGGCTGCATGCGGCCATCGACGAACGCACGGCGCTGGTGGCGGTCTCGCACGTGCTGTTTCGCTCGGCCTACATCATCGATGCCGATGCCCTCGTGGCGCACGCGCACGGCGTGGGGGCGGTGGTGTCGCTCGATGCCTATCACTCGGTGGGCGTGATCCCGGTGGACGTGCAGCGGAGCGGCGTGGACTTCCTCACGGGCGGCGTGCTCAAGTGGCTGTGTGGCGGACCCGGCGGCTGCTTCCTGTACGCGAGCCCGTCGGCCCGCGAGCGCTTCGCGCCCGCGCTCACCGGCTGGCAGGCGCACTCGCGGCCCTTCGCGTTCAGCACGCCGATGGACTATGCGTCGGGCATCGAGCGTTGGCTGGGCGGTACGCCCGTGGTGCCGGCGCTCTATGCGGCAACCGAGGGCCCGCGACTGGTGGCCGCCGCGGGCATGGACGCCCTGCGCGCGAAGAGCCTGCGGCAGACGGCGCGCCTGATTGAACTCGCCGACGCGCGCGGCTACCGCGTGAGTGCGCCGCGTGACGCGTCGCGTCGCGGCGGCACCGTGGCCTTCGACGTGCCCGAAGGTGCGGCGGTGGCGCAGGCGCTGCTCGCGCGCGACGTGGTGATTGACTACCGCCCCGGCGCGGGGATCCGCGTCGCACCGCACTTCTATACCACCGACGATGAGGTGGAGCACGTGGTGCGCGAGATCGACGACATCCTCGTCACGGCGGCATGGAAGCCCTTCGCCGCGCTGCGGCCGACCGTCACCTGACCCTTTCGCCCTCGAGGCGCGGGGCGTAGTTTCGCAGTGGACCTCCCACCACCAGATCCCTCCGATGCCCCAGCCGCCGAAGAAGCTTCGCAAGCAATACCTGAACAGCGAGTTCCCGACCGCCGTCCTCCGCTTCGAGGACGGGCATGAGATCGCCATCAAGCGTGGCACCGGGAAGGCCTTCGACTGCTATGCCGGCGAGAACGTGAAGATTCTTGCGGTCTTCGATCCGGACGCGCGTGAGCGCGATCTCGTGGAGACGCGGCGCGCCGACGACTTCGACGACGCCTGAGCCGAAGGGCCCGGTGGCCGCGGCCAGCGCCATCCGGGAGCATTCCACGGTCGCGGCCGCGCGCCGCGCCCGCCGCCCGATTGTCGGGCTGGAGAGTTCGGTCCTCGC
>JAYQOZ010000010.1:13372-16541 GCA_038145035.1 Gemmatimonadaceae bacterium
CGCCCGGGCCGCGGCGGGGGCGCCGGCCCCGCCCCGTCGGGGCGCCCCGCGGGGGCCCCGCCCGGGCGCCCCCCCCCACGCCCGATTGTCGGGCTGGAGAGTTCGGTCCTCGCGCAGGGGCTGCCGCAGCCCGCGAATCGTGAGGCCAATGTGCGGGTCTGCGCCGCCGTCCGGGCGCGCGGCGCGGTTCCCGCCATCACCGCCGTCGTCCGGGGTGTGCTCACCCTCGGATTGGATGGCGACGACCTCAGCCGCTTCCTCGCCCGCGACGGCGTCCGCAAGCTGTCGGCGCGCGACCTGCCGGTGGCCGTGGCGCAGAAGCAGGACGGCGCAACGACGGTGGCGGCCTCGCTGGCCATCTGTGCCGCCGCCGGGGTCGAGGTCTTCGCCACCGGTGGCATCGGTGGCGTGCACCGCGATGCCCCCTTCGACGAGTCCGCCGACCTGCTCGAACTCGCCCGTCATCCCCTTGTCACCGTCTGCGCCGGCGCCAAGAGCATCCTTGACCTTCCCGCCACGCTCGAGCGCCTCGAGACGCTGGGTGTCACCGTGCTCGGCTACGGCACCGACGAGTTCCCGGGATTCTTCACGCGCGAGACGGGGCTGCCCGTCTCGGCGAGGGTGAACAGCGCGGCGGAGGTCGCGGCGATCGTTCGGGCGGCTCAGCGGCTTGGGCGACGTTCGGGCATCCTCGTCTGTGTGCCGCCGCCCGAGGCCGCAGCCCTTGGGCGTGACGAGGTGGAGCGCGCCGTGGACCTGGCGTTGCGGGAGACGAGGAAGGAGGGTCTGCGCGGTCCGTCCGTCACGCCGCGGCTCCTGGCGGCGGCGGAACGGGTCACCGGGGGGCGAACCCTGGCGGCCAATCTCGCCCTGCTGGAGTCAAACGCCGCCATTGCAGCCGACATCGCGGTCGCGCTGGCCCCGAAGGCCTGAGTGACCACCCTCTCGGGTATCTGTTGACATCGCGTACTGCGCGATAGGTTAGGCATAACCCCTCTCGAGCTGGAGGCCAGACGCACGATGCCCTCTCCGTTCCTGAGTTCCGAGGAGTACGACGAGCGCGCGCACCAGCTGTACAACGAAGGCAACTATGACGAGGCGCTCACGCTTCTGCGCGAGGGCCTCGGATTGTATCCGAACGCCGTGGAGCTTCACGTCGGCGTCGGATACGCCCGCCTTGCCCGCGATGAGTTCGCCTGGGCTCGGCGCGCCTTCGAGGAGGCGCTGGTGCTCGACCCCGAGCACGAGGACGCCCTCGCCGGGCTCGGCGAGGTCCTGATGCGCATGGGCCAGACGCCGGCGGCCGTGAAGGCCTTCCGGCGCATCCTCGAACTCGGCTACAGCGACGACGTGGAGCTGATGCTCCAAGTCGGGCGTGCGCTGTTTCGTGAGGGGCTGATGGAGGAGGCCAAGGAGTACTTCGAGATTGCCGTACAGCAGACGCCGGAGAATGCCGAGGCCATCGCCATGGTCGGCTACACGCAGCATCGGCTCGGCGACGAGGACGCGGCCATCGAGACGCTGCGCCGGGCGCTGCAGCTCGATCCGGAGCACTGCGAGGCGCGCATCTATCTCGGCAACATCCTCTACGACCAGGGCGAGTACGAGGCGGCGCTCTACCAGCTCGACCGCACCAAGCCCGAGGAGCACTGGGATGAGCTGGGCATCTGGCGCCTACTCGAGTTGAAGAAGTCGCACCTGCGGCTCAGGGACGACGACCCCTCGCTGAGGATCTGGGAGGAGCGGCTGACGGAGCTGGCGCCGACGCCGGATCCGCTGGACGAGATGCTGGCCGAGATCGAGCGGCGGGCCGTGGAGCGCGAGCAGGAGGAGGCGCGGTCGCAGCTGGAGCTTTTCGGTGCGCTGCTGACCGACCTGTCGTCGCAGAAGCAGCCTGCGGAATCGCATCGCGTCGTCGGGCGCGATGGCAGGGCGTACGAGGGCTCCTGGGAGGAGATCGTGGGCGCGATGCGGGATGCGACCAGCACCCGTGCGGGGCGTTCGCTCGAGGAGTTCATGCAGGCCGAGGCGCGCCGAGGGTTCGCACTGACGGGCATCCTGATTCCCACGCGTGACGCCGAGAGCTTCCTGCGGGCCAGCGCCGACGCCGGCCTCCTCCGGATCCTCCACTGATCGCGTTCCGGAACGTCGGGAAGACGTACCGCCCATTGTTGGGGGCGCAGGTACGCGCGGTCTCGGAGGTGACGCTGGACGTCGCCGCCGGGGAGGTCGTCGGCATCGCCGGGCCCAACGGGGCGGGCAAGAGCACGTTGATTTCGATGCTGCTGGGGTTCCTGACGCCCGACGAGGGCGAGGTAACGATCGCGGACCTCCCGCCACGGGCGTACGTGGAGCGCGAGGGCATCGGCTACCTGCCCGAGTTGATGACGCTGCCGCTGGTCTGGCGCACGGAGGAGGCGCTGCGGCGGCTCGCCGCGCTCGCGGACGTCCCGGCGGCAGCGCGTGCCTCCGCCGTGGAGCGCGTGATGGAGGCCGTGGCCATCACCGAGCACCGCGCCAAGCGCCTGAAGGCACTGTCCAAGGGCAACCTGCAGCGCGTGGGCCTCGCCCAGACGCTGCTGACGGAGCGACGCGTGATGCTGTTCGATGAGCCCACGCACGGGCTCGATCCCGTCTGGACCGCGCGCTTCCGCGACATCGTGGGCGGGCTGCGGCGGCCGGATCGCGCGATCCTCATCGCCTCACACAATCTCGACGAGCTGGAGCGGCTCTGTGACCGCGTCGCCATCATCGATCGCGGGCAGATCCAGCGCATCGTCAGCGTTCGGGAGGCGCTGGGCTCCACCGCCGAGCGCCGCTGGCGCGTGCGCTGCGCCACCGGTGCCGACGCCCTGCTGGCGCAGTGGGCGGGCGCGGTGGAGCGGGACGGGTTTGTGGAGGGCAGCGCCGACGTGATTGCGCTCAACCGGGCCCTCGCGGCCGCCATCGCGGCCGGGGCGCTCGTGACGGCGGTGGCGCCGGCGGAATCGTCGCTGGAAGAGGCCTTCCGCAGCGCGGTCACGGCGCGATGACGCTGCGACCCTTGCTCGCCTACGCGCCGTGGCAGCTGCGGGAGGTGGCCGTCCGCGCACAGTCCCCCGCCCTGATTTTCGCCGTGCTCGCGTTCTTCCCGCTGATGGTCGTCAGCAAGGCGTCCGGCGGGATGGGC
>JAYQOZ010000011.1:0-16380 GCA_038145035.1 Gemmatimonadaceae bacterium
GCGCGAACATCGGCTACGAGGTGGCGATCTTCGAGGCGGTGCACGGCACCGCCCCCGACATCGCGGGCCAGGGCATCGCGAACCCGACGGCGGTGATGCTCGCCGGCTGCCAGCTGCTCGACCACGTGGGCCAGGATGCGCGCGCGGGCCAGGTCCGCGCCGCCATCGAGGCCACGCTCCGGGAGCGCAAGACCGTCACCCGCGACGTCGGGGGCACGGCGAGCACCGACGAGTACACCGACGCGGTGATCGCGCGGCTCACGGGCTGATCGGCCGCCAATGCGGCTGCTCCAGCTTTCCGATGTTCATTTCGGCCGGCACGCGGTCTCTGCGTACACGGACGCGGTGCAGCGTCGGGTGGCCGACGGACGCTACGACGCCGTGGCGGTCGTCGGCGATCTCACGCAGCGGAACTTTCGCTGGCAGTTTCGGGCGGCGAAGGCCTGGCTGGACGCGCTGCGCGCTCGCGTACCCCTGCTCGTGGTGCCGGGGAATCACGACGTCGCCTGGTGGTGGCAGCCGGCGGGGCTCGGCCTGCGCTGGCCGCTGCTGCGCGGCTACCGGAAGTGGATCTCCGACGACCTGGAGCCGCGGCTGCAGCTGCCCGGGGTCACGCTCGTGGGGCTCAACTCCTGCCACGGCGTGCAGCCCTTCACGCTGACGGCACGCCCGCGCGACCTCTCGGTGGTCGGCGCACTGCGCGCGGAGCAGTGGGAGCGCGCGCGCGCGGCATTTGCGGCGGCCCCAGCCGGCGACCTCAAGGTGCTCGTGTTCCACCACAACCTGCTGCGCGGAGACCTCTCACGGCGCTGGGGCCTGGTGAACCGGGCCGATGGAATCGGCGAGGCGCTGGCCAGCGGCGCGGAACTCGTGCTGAACGGCCACGACCACCAGACCCGCATCGAGGAAGTACGCATCGGTGAGCGCCGGTTGGTGGTCTCCAACAGCACCTCGTTCTGCGAGCGCACGCGCGGCGGCCTGCCGGCGGCGTTCCAGGAGATTGAGGTGTCGCCGCAGGAGCTGCGTATCCGCGCCTGTACCTGGAACGAGGACGCCGGGGACTTCGAGCCCCGCAGCGACCGGGTGTTTCCGCGATGACCGCGCAGCTCGGGTTCGACTTCGGCGCAGCCAGGCCAGCTGGCGACAGCGCTGGGCCGCGACAGGTGGACGACGCAGCGATCCTCGCGGCCGAGGCAGCCGTCGATGACACGCAGCAGCTCGGGGAGCAGGAGGCCGAGGAGCGCGCCGACGCCGAACGGGCCGCCGACCGCCTGCTGGGGACCCTGCGCGGCATGGGGCTCCAGGCGATCCGGAGCCTCGTGTTGACGCGCAATCGCAGCGTGGTCGTCAGCGTGCGGGGCTTCGAACTCCGCGTGCACGAGGGCTTCTGCTCGGCACCCCCGGACACCCTCGCACAGATCGTCCGCTTCGTGATGGCGCGGCGCAGCTGGGAGCGGCGGGCGGCGCGGCGGGCCATCATCGCGTACCCGTTGCCGCTGCACACCAAGCCGCCGCGTGCCCCCGAGCGCACGCATCCGGAGGACGAGTCCCTGGCCGAGCGACTCGCCGAGTGGCACACGCGCCTCAACGGCGAACGCTTCGGCGCGGCGCTGCAGCAGCTGCCGATCCGCGTGTCGCGACGCATGCTGCGACGCCTGGGCCACTATGCGCCCGGCGTCGAGGGCAGTGGGCCGGAGATCGCCATCAGCGCGCGGCACCTGCGGCGTGACGGTTTCGCCAGCGCAGTGGAGACGCTGCTGCATGAGATGGTGCACCAGTGGCAGCACGAGAGCGGGTTGCCGATCGATCACGGACTCGATTTCCGGCGGAAGTGCCGTGAAGTGGGCGCGGTGCCGCGGGCGAAGCGAAGCGCCTAGGGCGAGGGCAGGTCCTGTGACCGGAGCACGATTCCCGGAACTGACGAGGGCGGGGGCCCTCGCGCTGGGCCTCGCCATCTGTGCGCCGACTGCGCTGACTGCCCAGCAGCTCCGTGGCACGATCATCCGCCCCGACTCCGTCACGCCCGCCAGTCGCGTGCTCATCGAATGGAGTAGCGGCGCCGCCGCCGGCCGCCTGGCCACGGACGATGGGGGCCGCTTCACGGTGCGCCTTGCGCTGCCGGACACCCTGCGCCTCCGCGTCCTGCGTCCCGGCTTCCGCCCCGAGTCGCTCCCGACCCAGGTCCTGGGCCGCGGGGCCACCGAGACGCTGCGACACATCCTGCGCGGCGAGGCGGTTGCCCTTTCGGCAATGCGCATCGAGGAGGACCGCGTCTGCGGCTCCCGCGGTGAGGCCGTGGCCTGGCAGCTCTGGGAGCAGGCGCGAACGGTGCTGCTCTCCACCCAGATCTCGGAACGCGACACCTCGCTGAGGGTGGAGGCCATCGCCTACATCGGTGATGTCTTCGAGGGCACCCTCGACGTACGCGACGAAAGTGTGCGCCGGGTAGCCCTCGAGGCGCCGCATCCGGCCGCCTACTATGACTCGCTGTTCCGCCTCGGCTTCATCCGCCGCCAGCGCGACACCACCACCTACCACGCCCCGACACTGCCGGTGATCGCCGACGCACGTTTTGCCGAGCGCTACTGTTTCCGGCGCGTGTCCGACGGGTCGGCGCATCCCGATGCGGTCGGGGTGGAGTTCTCGCCCCAGCGGGCGCCCGGGCCGGGCATCGCCGACATCACCGGCGTGTTCTGGCTCGACCGCGCCGACCTGACGCTGCGGGAGGTCACCTACACGTACCTCAATGCGCCGCTGCATCACCGCATCGACGGGCTGGGGGGCGAGCTGCGTTTCGCCCCGCTCGAGAGCGGCGACTGGATCCTGCAGGCCTGGCAGATCCGCATGCCCACCATCGCGACCTGGTCGCGCGTGGATCGCAGTGCCGTGGCGCTGTGGGCCGAGGGCCGGACGGTGGCGCGGGTGCGCCGGGGGACGGCCGTCCTGTACGAGGACGCGGAGGCCGAGGCGATGTTCCGCCGCCCTTGGGGCGGCGGCCGTTAGATTTCCGGGGTCTTCAACCCCGTGCCCGATGGCCTCCGACCTCGACACCCAGACCTTCCTCGCCTCCCCGCAGCTCAGGCCGCGCGAGGGTGACCTGTTCAACATCGACGCGGCGCTGACCGAGGAGGAGCGCGCCGTCCGCGACTCCGTCCGCGCCTTCGTGGACGAGAAGGTCCTGCCGATCATCGGCGATTGCTACGTCGACGGGCGCTTCCCCACGGAGCTGATCGCGGAGATGGGCGAGCTGGGGTTCCTGGGCGCCAACCTCCCGGAGGAGTACGGCTGCGCCGGCCTCAGCAACGTGATGTACGGGCTCATCAACCAGGAGCTCGAGCGCGGCGATTCCGGCCTGCGCTCCTTCGCCTCGGTGCAGGGCTCGCTGGTGATGTATCCCATCTATGCCTTCGGCTCCGAGGAACAGAAGCGGCAGTGGCTGCCGGCCATGGCCAAGGGCGAGAAGATCGGCTGCTTCGGCCTTACCGAGCCGGACTACGGGTCGAACCCGGCCGGCATGATCACCCGCGCCCGCCAGCAGAAGGACGGCAGCTGGGTCCTGAATGGCGCGAAGATGTGGATCACCAACGGATCGCTGGCGCAGGTGGCGGTGGTCTGGGCCAAGACCGAGGACAACGACGACGGCGGCAAGAGCATCCGCGGCTTCCTCGTGCCCACGGATGCCAAGGGCTTCACCATCAAGGACACCAAGGGCAAGCTCTCGCTGCGCGCGTCCGTCACCAGCGAGCTGGTGTTCAGCGACGTGCATCTCCCGGCGGACGCGATCCTGCCGAAGAGCGGCGGCCTCAAGAGCCCGCTGATGTGCCTCACGCAGGCCCGCTACGGCATCTCCTGGGGTGCGCTCGGGGCGGCGATGGCCTGCTACGAGGAGGCGCTCAGCTATTCCAAGGAGCGCGTGATGTTCGGGCGGCCCATCGGCGGCTTCCAGATCCAGCAGGTGCGTCTCGCCGACATGCTCACCGAGATCGTGAAGGGGCAGCTGGTCTCGCTGCACCTTGGCCGCATGAAGGACGCCGGCACCTTCACGCCCCAGCAGGTCTCGCTGGCCAAGCGGAACAACGTGCACATCGCCACGGAATGCGCGCGCGAGGCGCGTCGGCTGCTGGGCGGAAACGGCATCGTCGCCGAGTACGCGTCCATGCGGCACATGGCGAACCTCGAGAGCGTGTACACGTACGAGGGCACGCATGACGTGCACTCGCTGATCCTTGGGCAGGCGGTGACGGGGCTGAACGCGTTCGGGGGCTAGCGCGGCACCGGCCGGCCGTGATGGCTGCGGTCGGCTACGCTCTGGCTCGGCGCCGCACGAGCCATTCGAGCAGCGGCCAGTGGCGCACGGGCATCAGGCGCTCGAGCAGCGACACCACCAACGCGTCGATGCCGACCAGGACCCTGGCCCGGTCGCGCTCGATGGCCCGGACGATGATGCGCGCCGCCTCGGCCGGTGGCATCCGCAGGAGGCGGTTCTTCGCCTGGCGGATGCGTTCGAACTCCTCCGGGTCCATGCCGCGCGGCGCCTTCGCATGGTCCGCGATCGACGTCGCCACTCCGCCGGGATGCACCACGAGGACCCCGACCGAGGTGCCGCGTAGCTCGTGGCGCAGGGCGTTGCTGAAGCCGCGTACGGCGAACTTGCTGGCGCTGTAGACCGTCTGTCCGGGCGGCGAGACGAGGCCATACAGGCTCGAGACGTTCACGATCAGGCCCCGGGACGTGTTGGCGCGGAGCACGGGCAGCACGAGCCGCGTGAGATCGACGACCGCGTGGAAGTTGATCCGCATGACCCAGTCGAACTCCTGCTCGCCGACCTGCTCGAAGCTGCCGGCCACGCCGACACCCGCGTTGTTGATGAGCACGTGGATGGTCCCGTGCTCGCGCAGCACGGCCTCCTTGAGGCGCGGGAGCGACGCGCGGTCCGCCAGGTCGCAGACGTGGACGCTGCTGTGCCGCGGACGTGTGGGGAGCCTCTGCACGGTCTCACGCAATCCAGTCTCGTCTCGATCCACCAGCGCCAAACGGCACCCGGCATTGGCCAACGCCGAGGCGAGGGCGCGGCCGATACCGCTGGCCGCGCCGGTGAGCAGCACGACCCGATCGTTGAGGTTCATCGAAGGACTCCGGTCGCGCAGGTGTGGTGCCGAGGCCTGGACATCACGTGCCGTCGCGCAGGACGGTCCGTTGCGTGGGTGCCAGCGGATCGGCCTTGCGCCGGCGCTAGTCGCGTTCGAGTGTACCCGGACACCAATATATCATCGCATGCCGCCTCGCCTCCCGCTGTTCGCGCTGCTCGGCCTCGCCCTTGCCTGCGACGCCAATGATCGCCCGGGCACCCGGGCCGACGCGTGGGCACTCGCCGCCGAGCCGCTCTTCGCCGTGGGGGACACGGCCGAGGCCGAGGCGCCGCTCCTCGTCCGGGCAACCGATGCCCGGCAGCTGCCGAACGGGGATGTCATCGTTGCGGACGCCGGCGCGGGGGCGGTCCTGGTGTTTGATGCGACGGGCCGGCTCCGCGCGAGGCTTGGACGGCGAGGCCGTGGTCCGGGGGAGTTCACGGGAGACATCACGCTCGCGCGGCGCGGCGACGACGCGGTGGCGGTCTGGGATCCGGGGCAGGATCGCTGGTCGGAGGTCGTGACCCCGGGAGACTCGTTGCGGACGCTCGGACCGGATGGTGGCGATGCGGCATGGACCCACGCCGGACTGGTGGTGTTCGGCGAGGCCTCGCCGCCGGCGTGGCTGCCTGCGATGCTGCGCGGCGCCAGCGACTCGCTCCCGCAGGCGCGGCACGCCTTCCTCGACGAGACGGCCCTGCTCTGGATCAATGCCGACAGTGCCCGTCGCGACTGGCGGGCCTTCGATGACAGCGGCGAGGTGGGTGCGGTGCTGCTCCCGCCGGATTTCGCTCCGACACAGTTCGCTGGGGATCGCGTCGTCGGGCTCGCGGTGGACTCGCTGGGTCTGCAGCGCGTGCTGGTGCTGGGGTTCAAGCGTCCAGCGGGCATCCCGCCGCGCCGCGAGCCAGCGGCGACGGCGCCGGCGGATTCCGGGCAACGGGCGAGCCTGATGTCGGCCCTCCGCACGGCCGTGGTCGCCCAGGAGATGTTCTATGCGGGGCACTCCAGCTATACCATGGCCGCCGATTCGCTGACGCTGGAGATGCCGCCGGGTGCACGCCTGCGGATCCTCGAGGCGTCTCGTCGCGGCTGGAGCGGAACGGCGATGGTCGAAGCCACCGGCTTCACCTGCGGCATGATGGTGGGCACCGTCGCCCCACGTGGGTGGACCGAGGGAGTGCCGCACTGCGGCTGGTAGGCGCCGCCCTAGACCCGGGCCCGCGAATATCGCTCCTGCATCCGTCGTCGGATCCACAGGGGCATGTGCCGCAGGGCAAACACCGTGAGCTTGTAGCGCTTGCCGGGGATCACCACGGTCGGGCCGCCGCGGAATGCCTCGTCGAGTGACTCGCGCACCACGCGGTCGGCGGTGAGCCAGGCCCAGCTGGGGATGCCCTTGGTCTTGTCGATCTGCATCCGGTCGTGGAACTCCGTGTGCGTGAAGCCCGGGCAGAGCGCCTGCACCCGCACGCCGGTGCCGGCGAGTTCGATTGCCAGCCCCTCGCTGAACACGCGCTGGTAGGCCTTGGTGGCGCAGTAGTTCACGTTCCCCTGACTGGCGGTGAACGAGGCCACCGAGGCGACGTTGATGATGATGCCTTCCCGCCGCTCGATCATGCCCGGCAGCACCGCGCGGGTGAGCAGGTAGGGCGCCATCACGTGCAGCTCGAGCATGGTCGCCTGCTCGGCGACCGGGCGCGTGGCCAGCCGGCCCTTGGTGCCGAAGCCCGCGTTGTTCACCAGCACCATCACGCGCGGCTCCTTTGACAGAAGCTCCGCCAGTCCGCGCATGCCTTCGTCGCGCGAGAGGTCGGCGGCACAGGGCGTCGCCGTCACGCTGTGGAGCAGCGACAGCTGGTCTGCGAGCGCGGCCAGCCGTTCAGCGTCGCGCGCCACCAGCAGGAGGTCGAAGCCGCGGGCCGCCAGTTGTTCGGCGAACTCCTTGCCGAGGCCGGCGGAAGCACCGGTCACCACGGCAAGCGGGCGGAGGGTCGGAGTGGTCTCGGTCACCCCGGGAATCTACCATTCTTGGACGATGGGCATCATCCAGGCCTCCATCCCCCTCTTCTTCCTGCTCATCGCCGCCTAGCTGCTCTGGAGCCGGGCGAAGGACGAGAATGGCGAGGCCGTACGGTGTCCCCCCCTCGGTCCTGCGGCTTTCGTCGGGTTGTGCCCAAGTCTAAATTCACGGTCTGCACCCAACCAAATGGACCGCCCGTGAAGATTGCAGTCTGCATCAAGCGCGTCCCCGACATGGACGTCCGCTTCAAGATCGCCCCCTCCGGCACCGCCGTGGACGAGACGGGGCTCAAGTTCGACATGTCCGACTTCGACGGTTACGCCGTCGAGGCTGCACTCCAGATCAAGGAAAAGGACAACGCCGGCGAGGTCGTCGTGATCTCGCTCGGGCCGGATGTCGTGCAGGAGACCCTGCGCAAGGCGATGTCCATGGGCGCCGACCGCGCGGTGCAGCTCAAGGCCGACCAGGTGCCCGCCGACTCCTTTGCCATCGCCTCGGCGCTGGCCGCGGAGCTCAGGGACGGCGGCTACGACCTCATCATGTTCGGCCGGATGAGCATCGACACGGCGCACGGCGCGGTCGGCGCCATCACCGCCGAGCTGCTGGGCCTGCCCTGCGTGACCGCCATCTCGAAGCTGGAGTTCGCGGGTGGGACGGCAAAGATGCGCCGTGAGCTTGAGGGTGCCTATGAGCTCGTCGAGTGCGCGTTGCCGGCCGTGGTGACCATCGACGAGGGCATTGCGCGGCCGCGCTATCCGTCGCTCCAGGGTATCATGGCGGCCAAGAAGAAGCCGCTCGAGCCCAAGCCGGCGCCGCTCGCCGCCGAGCGCCTGGCACTCGACGCGATGGCGCTGCCGCCCGAGCGTTCCGCTGGCAGGATCATCGGCGAAGGCCCGGATGCGGTGCCCGAGCTCGTCCGTCTCCTCAAGGAAGAGGCGAAGGTTCTCTAATGGCCAACATCCTCGCATTCGCCGAGTCGCGCGGTGGTGACCTGCGCCGCGCCGGGCTCGAGGCCGTCACGGCCGCCCGTAGCATCGCCGACGCCAAGGGCGGTCAGGTGCACGCCGTGCTCTTCGGAGCCCCGGGCATCGGCAAGCACGCCGAGGCCCTCGGCAGGCACGGCGCCGACGTCGTGCTGGTCGTCGAGCACGCAGGCTTCACGCAGAACAATCCCGAGGCGGTTGCGGCCACCATCGCCGAGCGGGTGAAGGGCGGCTACGCCGGCTTCGTGTGTGCGGCCAGCGCCACCGGCAAGGACGTGGCGCCGCGCGTGGCCGCCAAGCTGGGCGTGCCGATTGCTGCCGATGTCGTCGCTTTCGAGATGAAGGGTGACGCCATCACCGCCACGCATCCCGGCTACACCGGCAAGCTGTTGCAGACGGTGACGCTCACGGCCAATCCGCTGGTGGTCAGCGTGCGCCCGGGCGCCTTCCTGCCCAAGGAGAACGCCAAGGCCGGGAGCGTCGAGGCGCTGGCGCCGAGCGGCGACCCGGCGGCGAGCCGCGTGAAGGTCACCGAGACGGCGCAGGGCAACACGGCCAAGCTGGACCTCGGTGAGGCGCCGGTGATCATCTCCGGCGGACGTGGCCTGAAGGAAGCGGCGAACTTCAAGCTGGTGGAGGACCTGGCGGCGGCCTTCGGCAATGCCGCCGTGGGCGCTACCCGCGCCGTCACCGACGACGGCTGGCGTCCGCACGCCGACCAGATCGGGCAGACCGGTCGCCTCGTGTCGCCGGACCTGTACGTGGCCTGCGGCATCTCGGGGGCCATCCAGCATCTCGCCGGCATGCGCACGTCCAAGACGATCGTCGCGATCAACAAGGACAAGGACGCCCCGATCTTCAAGGTCGCGGACTACGGCATCGTCGGGGACGTGCTCGCGGTGCTCCCCGTGCTGACGGAGGCGGTGAAGAAGGCCAAGGCGTAACTTTGACGGCATGACCCCCGTCAACGGCCTCTTCCTCGGCATCCTCGTCGCGGCGCTGGGCTTCTTCGCCGCGAACCTCCAGCGCCTCGTCGGCCAGCTCCGCATCGGGCGCCGCGACGACGTGCGCTGGCGCGATATCCCGGCCCGCGTCGGCAACCTGCTGACCATCGGCATCTTCCAGCGGAAGATCTTCCGCGACGGCGTCGCCGGGCCGATGCACGCCCTGATCTTCTGGGGCTTCCTGGTGCTCGGGGCCGGCACCACGGAGATGCTGATCGGGGGCGTGATCCCGAGCTTCGGCTACGAGCACTTCCTGCCGGAGCCGATCTACAGGCTCTACGTGGCCAGCCAGGAAGGCTTCGCCGCGATCGTGCTGGCGATGGTCGCGATGGCGTTGTGGCGCCGGCTCACCAAGCGCGTGCCGCGCCTGCAGGGCGCCGAGACGCACCCGAACGACCCGCTCCTGATCCTCGCCTGGATCGGCGCGCTGATGGTCACGATGTTCCTCTCGGAGGGCTTCCACTTCGCTGCCGAGGCCGACGCGATGGCGTCGGCGTTCCCGATCAGCTATCCGCTGGGCAAGCTGCTGGTGATGAGTGGCCTCGAGCCGGGGATGCCCGCGCCGGTGTTCTGGCACGGCGTCTTCTGGTGGTCGCACGCGCTGCTCGTGCTCGGCTTCCTGAACTACCTGCCGTACTCCAAGCACCTGCACGTCGTCGTCTCGCTGCCGAATACCTTCCTGTCCAACACCAGCGGCCCCGGCACGATCGGGACGATGCGGCCGATGGACTTCGAGGGCGCGGACGCCGAGCAGTTCGGCGCCAGCGATGTCGAGCACCTGAGCTGGAAGTCGCTGCTGGACGGTTTCGCCTGCACGGAATGCGGACGCTGCACCGCCGTCTGCCCGGCGAACCTCACCGGCAAGCCGCTCTCGCCGCGCAAGATCATGGTGAACGTGCGCGAGCGGCTCGAGGCCAAGGCGCCGTGGATGCAGCCAGGCGAGGGTGGCGTGGCCACGCTCAGCGCCGACGCGCCCGAGGGCCTTGCCGAGAACCTGCTGCTCGGCGGCTACATCACCGACGATGAGCTCTGGGCCTGCACCTCCTGCCGCGCCTGCGTCTATGAGTGCCCTGTCTCCATTGACCAGCTCAGCGTCATCAACGAGCTGCGTCGCAACCTCGTCCTCGCGGAGTCGCGCTTCCCTGAGGAGATGATGCCGGCCTTCGAGGCCATGGAGACCAGTGGCTCGCCCTGGAGCTTCGATCCCGGCGACCGCGCCAAGTGGGCCGAGGGGATGAACATCCCGACGATGGCCGAGATGGCCGAGCGCGGCGAGACCGCCGAGGTGCTCTATTGGGTGGGCTGCATGGGCTCGTTCGACGACCGCGCCAAGAAGACCACCGTGGCCTTCGCCAGGATCCTGCAGGCCGCCGGCGTGCAGTTTGCCATCCTGGGGCAGGAAGAGAAGTGCAACGGCGACCCGGCCCGCCGTATGGGCAACGAGTACCTCTACCAGATGCTCGCCAAGGACAACGTCGAGACGCTCGCCAAGTACGGTGTGAAGACGGTCGTCACCGCCTGCCCGCACTGCTTCCACCAGCTCGGAAACGAGTATCCGCAGTTCGGCGGCGAGTACGAGGTCATCCATCACTCGACCTACATCGAGTACCTGATGGCCCAGGGGCGCGTCCCGATCCGCGAGGACCTGCACGCCCCCGTGCGCACCTTCACCTACCACGACTCCTGCTATCTCGGCCGCTACAACGACGTGTACGAGGCGCCGCGTGAGACGCTGCGCCGCGCGCTGCCGGTAGTCAACCTGGTGGAGATGGAGCGGTCGAAGGACCGCGGGCTCTGCTGCGGCGCCGGCGGCGGCCGCATGTGGATGGAGGAGAAGACCGGCAAGCGCATCAACAGCGAGCGCGCCGAGGAGGCGCTGGCGACCAAGGCCGATGCGGTCGCCGTGGCCTGCCCCTTCTGCATGACGATGATGGCCGACGGCGTGAAGGCACAGGGCAGCGAGCTGCCAGTGTACGACATCGCCGAGGTTGTGGCCGACCGGCTGGCATAGCCGTCGATGTCGTCGGCCGAGGACTCGCAGGCGTCGCTGGTCGAGCTACCGCCCGACCATCCCGATCTTCCCATCAAGCCGCCCTTCGTGTTCCTCTGGGCGACCGTGATCGGGCTGGTGGTCCACGCCATCAAGCCCGTCGCGGTGCGTCCGGAACGCTGGGCTCCCCTCGGCGGCATCTTCATGCTGCTGGCCATCGGACTCGTCGTGTGGGCCTGGACGGCACTCCGGCGGCATCACACTGATGTGCGCCCCTGGAAGCCGACCACGGAGATCGTGACCGACGGCCCCTACGCGCTGAGCCGGAATCCGATCTACCTCGCCTTCGCGCTCTTCCAGGTCGGCTACGGGCTTCGCAGCGACCGCCTCGCCGTCGTGCTGATGGTCATCCCGGCGGTCGTCGCGACCAACACCTGGATCATCGCGCGCGAGGAGGCGTATCTCGCGCGGAAGTTCGGCGAACCCTACGAGGCCTATCTGCGAGCAGTGCGGCGCTGGCTCTAGCGCGGCGATCGACGCGGCGGCCGAGCGCGTTCGGTGGACCTAGCGCTCGCCCCGCGCGGCCCACTCCAGTGAGTACAGCGTGATGCTGGGGCGATTCTCGCCGGCTGCCGGCGCCTCGCGGTGGATCACGTGGTGGCGTAGGCTGCGGGCCTCGCACTCGCCGAGGAAGGCCTGGAGGCCGATGCGGCCCTGGTCCGCCATCAGAAAGGTCCCGCCGAAGGCCAGCGTGCGCGCCGCCACGTCCGCGAGCAGCGGCGCATAGCGCATTTCGTACACGACATCGGAGGCCAGCACGAGCGGGAAGTGCCCCAGGTCCGGCGGCATCGCGTTCCAGTCGACGAGCCGCGTGGCAATCGGGCGGCCGAGATTGCGCCGGGCATTGTGTTCGACGAACAGCAGCGCGTCCTCGTAGTAGTCCGTCGCCGTGACGTCGAAGCCTACGTGCTCCGCCACGACCGAGACCAGGCCAAGGCCGCAGCCGAGTTCCAGCGCGCGCGGGCGCCCCGTTACCCCGCCCAGGCGCGTCGCCAACGCCGGACCGTGCCGCAGCAGATACAGCGCCAACACCTCGGCCGACCGCCAGAGGTCCGCCCAATAGGGCAGACGCTCGTCGCGCGCATATTCGGCCTCTGAGATGAGGTCGTCCGAATTGCGCGGCTTGAGTAGCGTGAGCGGCAGGCTGGGCAGCGCCACCTCCTGCTCGGCGAGCGTGAACCGGCGCGCGATCTCCGGCGGGACGCCGGTGTCCGCCTCGCGCGGCAAGATGCTCACAGCGAGAAGTCGTCGCGGAGGGCGGCGCCGTCGCCGAGGAGGAACGCCGAAAGCGTCCGACCGGCCGCCACGGTGCCGGCGTTCTCAGGCACGATCAGCAACGCGTTCGCGAGCGACATCGAGGTCAGGATGCCGGAACCCTGGGGCCCCGTGAGCCGAGCCCCGAGCCGTCCGTCCTCGCGCGGCGCGACGATGGCCCGGTAGAAGTGCGTGAGCTTCGCGCCGATACTCACATCCTCCTCGAGGACGACCTCCACCGGCTGCCGATGCACGCGGCGATGTCCCAGCATGCGTCGGATCGCGGGCCGCACGTAGAGCTCGAAGGTGACCATCGCCGACACGGGATTGCCCGGCAGCCCAATCCACGGAATGTCGCGCACGCGGCCGAAGCCCAGCGGTGCGCCGGGACGCATCCGCACGCGCCAGAAGTCGAGCTTCGTCCCGAGCCGTTCCACCGCGGTGCGCGTGTGGTCGTGCTCGCCGACGCTGACGCCGGCGGTGGTAAGGATCAAGTCGGGCTTCAGCGCGGCAGCCCGCTCCAGCAGGGCCGTCACCGCCTCCAGCGAATCCGCCGCGTGCCCAAGCGACAGCGGCTCGCCGCCGGTGAGGCGCACCAGCGCCTCCAGCGTATGGCGGTTGGAACTCACGATGCGGCGTCCCGCCTGCACCTCGGCGAACCGGTCGAGCTCCACGAGTTCGTCGCCGGATCCCAGGATGGCCACGCGCGGCCGCCGATGCACCGGCACCTCGGCGTAGCCGATGCTCGCCAGCACGCCGATCTGTGCGGCGCCCACCGGCGTGCCGGCGGGGATCGCGACCGTGCCGGCGAACACATCCTCGCCGCGGCGGCGGATGTTCTTGCCGACATCGCGGTCCTTCACGATGCGCACGGTCTCGAGGCCGGCGTCCGTGTCCTCGACGCGGATCACCGTATCGGCGCCTGCCGGCATCGGCGCCCCCGTCATGATGCGCATTGCCTCGCCGCGCGCGAGGGCGCGTTCCGGCTGGGCGCCGGCGGCAATCGTGCCGACCACCGGCAAGGCGACCGGTCGCGTCTCGTCCGCGCCGGCGACATCGGCGGCCACGACTGCGTAGCCGTCCATCGCCGAGTTGTCCCAATGGGGCAGCGTGATCGGCGAGATGGCGTCCTCGGCGAGGACGGCGCCCAGCGCCGAGGGCAGCGGCACGCGCAGCGGCGCCAGCGGCGCGACCGACGCCGTGATGCGGGTGGCGGCTTCCTCGACCGAGAGCATCAGCGCAGGCCGGCGTCCATGGATGCAAGATAGGAGACGATGGCGTCCTGCACGCGCTCCACCTCGCGCGTGGGCACCGTGTGGTTGTTCGCCAGCAGGGAGAAGAGCAGCACGCGCCCGTCCGCCGTCGTGACGTAGCCCGAGAGGGAGCGCACCTTGTCGAGCGTCCCGGTCTTCGCGCGCACGTTGGCCATGGCGGGCGTGCCGCGCAGGCGCCCGCCGATCGTACCGTCCACCCCGCCAAGGGGCAGGGCCTGGTAGAACGCGTCGAAGTCCTCGCGGTTGCGCATCACCTCGAGCACCCGAACGATGGCTTCCGGCGAGAGGAAGTTGTGGCGCGACAGGCCGCTGCCGTCGCGGATGGCCGCGGCGCCGGAGTCGATGCCCCAGGCGGCCAACTGCCGTCGCACCACGACGAGGCCGCTGTCGGCGGAGCCGGTGCCGGTCACCTCCAGCCCGAGGAGCCGCAGCAGTATCTCGCCGATCTGGTTCTGCGAGGGCTTCTGAAACGCCGGGAGCATGGTCGCCAGCTGTGGCGACGGCACCGTTACGAGTCGCTGCAGCCCCGTGGTGTCGGCCAGCGAGTCGGCCTCCACGCCGAGCTGGATGCGGATTCCGCGCGACTGCAGCGCCTCCTCAAGGGCATCGAGATAGGCCCGTGCCGGGTGCCGCAGCGCCACCGCGACCGTCACCGAATCGCCGGCACGGACGCTGCCGCTGAGCGCGATGCGCGGCCGTGGGCCGTCGAGGACACCGCGGACCTGCACCCGCGAGCGCAGCATGCAGCAGTCGCGCGAGGTCTCCACATCCACCCGGGCGATGACCGGTACGGTGTGCGCCGGCGCGGTGCGTACCGTGACGGGACCCCCCGGCTGCTTGGCGCCGTACACCGTGACCCGGGCAACGCCCTCGTTGAACAGCAGCTCGTCGACCGGCGCGGCGTATCCCGCGTCGAGGTCGTCCCACCCCCAACCCATGCCGAGCGTGTCGCCTGGGAAGGCATCGCCGGCCCGGCGCAGTCGCCCACTGATGCGCGTGATGCCGCGCGCGGCCAGCGAATCGGCGACGGCGCGCAGCGGGGCCATGGCGTCCCCTGCCAGCGAATCGCTCACCGTGGGATCGCCGCGCCCGACCACCACGAGATCGCCCGGCATGCTGCCGTCCCGTCGGGGGGCCCGGCCGAAGAACGCGGTGGAGGTCCGATAGTCCGCCCCGAGCTGGGCGAGCGCCACGGCCGCGGTGACGAGCTTGAGGTTGGACGCCGGCACGAAGAGCTTGCCCGCGTTGGCGGAGTACAGCGTGTCCCCACGCTCCGGGTCCACGATCAACACGCCCCACTGCGCGCTGCGCCACATCGGGTCCGCCGTGAGCGAGTCCACGAATCCGCCAAGCGCCGAGCGCGACGGCGCCAGCGTCTCGGTGAGGATGCGCGGCTTCAGCACCGCGTCCTGCGCCCTCGCCCCAAATGGGCAAATGAGCGTCAGCGCCACCCCAAACAGGGTGGGGATTCGCTGCGCGGCACGCGCATGCAGCGATTGCCGTCGGATCATTGGATGATCTCCCGCTCAATCCAGTCGCAGACCGCCTCGATGCACGCGTCGCCGGCGGCCAGGTCGAATACCGTGCCCCTGAAGTCCTGCACCGGCGCGTCGCTGATGATGGCGCGCCAGGTCTCCGGTGTGGGGGCATCCACTGGATACAGCGGTGTGGGATGCGCGGCGGCGCGGAACACCTCGAGCTTGGGCAGCGCCGAGCGCTTGAAGCCCTCGCAGAGCACGATGTCCGCGTCCGAGAGGTACTGTGCGGCCACCGACTCCGGCGTCGGCTCCTCGGCGATTCGCTCCACGAAGGCGAGCTTGTCTGGCGATACCATGGCGCTGCGCAGCGCGCGGCCCTCGTGATAGTGCCGGTACGTGTCCGTGCCGGCGGGATCGAGGTTGAACGTGTGCGACCCGTGCTTCAACGTCATCACGCGATGCCCGCGACGCGTGAGTTCGGCGCTGCAGCGCGCCAACACCGTCGTCTTGCCCGAGTGCTTGCGGCCGACGATGCAGACCATCGGCGGCACGTGCTCAGCCATGCGCCCCCTCCGCCGCGACCAGGTCGTCGCGGGTGTTGACGTTGGCGAAGAGTCGCGAGGGGTCCCCGAAGGTCTGCACCCGGTCGAGCGGCAGTCGGGCCACGCGCAGCTGCTCGTGGAAGCCGATGACCCGCAGGTCGCCGGCCTCGAGTGCACGCTCCACGGCCGGCAGGCAGCGGAAGGAGTACCAGGCACAGAGCGGCTCCACGCCACGGCGGGAGGCCTCGCTCTCGGGCAGCACGGCGTCGGCCGCCCCCGCAGGCGAATCGGCAGCCTCCGCCTCCTCCGGCGCGCCGCCCTCGCCGATCCGTCGCAGCTCCCCGAGCAGTGCCGCGCTCACGAACGGCATGTCCCAGGCCACGAGCAGTATGTCGCCACCGGCCTGCGTCAGCGCCGCGTGCAGGCCCCCGAGTGCGCCCGCTCCGGGCCGCACATCCGCTACCGTGCGCACGCCCGGCAACCAGCCGGCGGCGTCCGGCGCATTCGCCACCAGCAGCAACTCGTCGGTCACGCTGCACAGCGCCGCCGTCACGCGGTCGATGATCCGCCGTCCGCCCACGCGCTCCAGTCCCTTGGGCGCGCCGCCGAATCGCGTCGCGCCGCCGCCGGCGAGAATCACGCC
>JAYQOZ010000012.1:0-16334 GCA_038145035.1 Gemmatimonadaceae bacterium
ACTTACCAAAGGGCGTGCACCGCACGAAATTGCGGCCCATGCACGCACCCTTCTCGTGGCGACACGACGGACCTGCCTCCGTCGTCGTCTTCCTGGTGGCCGTCCCGCTGTGCCTGGGCATCGCGCTGGCATCCGGCGCTCCGCTCTTCTCCGGGATCATCGCGGGGATCGTCGGCGGCATCGTGGTCGGCGCGCTCTCCGACTCCCAGTTGATGGTCAGCGGTCCGGCGGCGGGCCTCACCGTGATCGTGCTGGGCGCCATCACCGACCTCGGCCGCTTCGAGGTGTTCCTCGCCGCGGTGGTGATTGCCGGGGCGATGCAGATCCTCCTCGGCGTCCTGCGCGCAGGTGTCATCGGCTACTACTTCCCGACCGCCGTGATCAAGGGCATGCTCGCCGCCATCGGCCTGCTGCTGATCCTGAAACAGATCCCGCACGCCGTCGGCTACGACGCCGACACGAAGGGCGACGACGCCTTCGTGCAGGCGACCGGCGAGACGACGTTCTCGGCCCTGGCGCACGCATTTTCGCAGGTCCAGTGGGGCGCGCTGCTGGTCGCCGCCATATCGCTGCCGCTGCTCTTCGCCTGGGGCAAGGGCCCGCTACGCGCCCTCAAGGCAGTCCCCGGTCCGCTGGCCGTGGTGCTGCTCGGCGTCGCGCTCAATGCGCTCTTCGGGGTGGCGGCGCCGGGCCTGCGCATCGACGAGTCCCACCTGGTCAGCCTCCCGGTGCCCAGCTCCTTCGGGGACTTCCTCGGACAGTTCACGCTGCCGGACTGGTCGGCCTTCGCGATGCCGGCGGTATGGCAGGTCGCCGGCGTGCTGGCCATCGTCGCGTCGCTGGAGAGCCTGCTCTCGCTCCAGGCCACGGACGAGATGGACCCCTTAAAGCGTGAGGCCTCGACGGACCGCGAGCTCTTCGCGCAGGGCGCGGGCAATCTCGTGTCTGGCCTCATCGGCGGCCTGCCGCTCACGGGCGTGATCGTGCGGTCGGCGACGAACATCGAGGCCGGGGCGCGGACGCGCTGGTCGGGCATCCTGCACGGCGTGCTGCTCCTGGTCTCGGCAATCGCGTTTGCGCAGGTGCTGAACCTGATCCCGCTGAGCGCCCTCGCGGCCGTGCTGCTGCACGTCGGCTACAAGCTGGCCAGCCCGCAGCTGTTCCGGTCGGTGGTGGCCAAGGGGAGGTCCTACGCCACGCCGTTCTTCGTGACCGTGGTGGCGATCCTGTTCACCGACCTGCTGCGGGGCATCATCGTCGGCCTGGCCGTGGGCATCGTGGTAATCCTCCGCGACCAGCTGCACAGCCCGCCCTTCACCGAGGTGAGCCCGCGCGGTGCGGTGCTCAAGCGCCTACGCCTGCACGACAGCGTGAACTTCCTGCACAAGTCGGCGCTGCAGCAGGAGTTGGATCACCTGCCCCACGGGGCGCGCATCGAGATCGATGCGCGAGAGACGCGTCGGCTCGACCCCGACGTCCTCGACGTCATCCAGCGGTTCCGCCTCACCGCGCGCGAGCGCAACATCGACTACCGACTCGTGGGCGTGCCGGAGCGCGGCGCGCCGACGGGCCATTGACCCCGGGGAGTCCCGTGGAAGCCTTCAGGACCCTGCTGGACAACAATCGGAAGTGGGCGTCGGAGATGGTCGCCGAGGACCCGGAGTTCTTCAGCCGCACGGAAGGCGTCCAGACGCCGCAGCTCCTGATCGTCGGCTGCTCCGACAGCCGCGTGCCGCTCGAGCGCATGACCGGCGCGATGCCGGGCGAGATCTTCGTGCACCGCAACATCGGCAACCAGGTGTGGAGCACGGACATCAACGTCCTGTCGGTGCTCACCTTCGCCGTAAACGTGCTCGACGTGCCGCACGTGGTGGTCTGCGGGCACACCAACTGCGGTGCGCTCAAAGCGGCCCTGGGCCCGGAGACGAATGGGCTGGTCGACCATTGGCTGAGCGCGGTCCGCAACACCATCCGCTGGCACCGCGACGAGCTGGACGTCATCCCGGAGCTGCCGGACAAGGTCTCGCGACTGGCCGACCTCAACGTGATGCAGCAACTGGGCATCCTCTCCCGCACGCCGGTCATCCGCGATGCCTGGGGCCGTGGCCGCCGTCCGATGCTGCATGGCTGGGTCTACGACATCGCGAATGGCCTGATCCACACGGTCGTGGACCAGATCGACAGCGAGGAGAAGGCGAAGCGGGTGCTTCCCACAAACTGAGGGAGGACGGAGGAGGCGACGCGCATGAAGGAGGGGGCGACTCCCATGGGAGCCGCCCCCTCCTTCGTCCTACCACCTTCGTCCTTCGTCGCGCTTAGTACATCCCACCCATGCCACCGCCCGGCGCGGCCGGGGCAGCCGGCTCCTTCTCCTTCTTCTCAACGATCAGGCACTCCGTCGTGAGGAGCAGGCTGGCGATCGACGCGGCATTCTGCAGGGCCGTGCGGGTCACCTTGGTCGGGTCGATGACGCCGGCGAGGACGAGGTCCTCGTAGGTGTCGCTGAAGGCGTTGTAGCCGAAGTTCCGGTCCTTCGACGCGCGGACCTTCTCGACCACGATCGAGCCCTCGCCGCCGGCGTTGGCGACGATCATGCGGATGGGCTCCTCGATGGCGCGCTTGATGATCTCGACGCCGATCTGCTCATCCGACTCGAGCTTCAGGCCCTTGAGCGCCGACTGGGCGCGGATGAGGGCCACGCCGCCGCCGGGCACGATGCCCTCCTCGACGGCCGCGCGGGTCGCGTGCAGCGCGTCCTCGACGCGGGCCTTCTTTTCCTTCATCTCGCTCTCGGTCGCGGCGCCAACGTTGATCACCGCCACGCCGCCGGCGAGCTTCGCCTTGCGCTCCTGGAGCTTCTCCCGGTCGTAGTCGCTCGTGGACTTCTCGATGGCCACCTCGATCTCCTTGATGCGGCCCTTGATCTTGTCCGCATCGCCGTAGCCGTCGATGACCGTGGTGTTGTCCTTGTCGATCACGATGCGCTTGGCATGGCCAAGGTCCGTGAGCACCGCATTCTCGAGCTTGAATCCGACTTCCTCGGAGATCACCTGGCCCTTGGTCAGGACCGCGATGTCCTCGAGCATCGCCTTGCGGCGATCGCCGAAGCCCGGGGCCTTCACGGCGGCGACGCGCAGCGTGCCGCGCAGCTTGTTCACGACCAGCGTCGCCAGGGCCTCGCCCTCGATGTCCTCGGCGATGATCAGCAGCGGCTTGCCCGTCTGCGCAACCTTCTCCAGCACCGGGAGCAGGTCCTTCATCGAGGCAATCTTCTTGTCGTGGATCAGGATGTGGGCGTCCTCGAGAACGGCCTCCATCTTGTCCGGGTCGGTGATGAAGTACGGCGAGAGGTAGCCGCGGTCGAACTGCATGCCGTCCACGGTTTCCAGCGTGGTCTCGAGACCCTTGGCCTCCTCGACGGTGATCACGCCATCCTTCCCGACCTTCTCCATCGCCTCGGCGATCAGGTCACCGATCTCCTTCTTGCCCGACGTCGGGACGGAGAGCTTCTTGAGCTCCTCCGTGATGGCGGCCACGGCCTTGTCGACGCCGCGCTTGATGGCCATCGGGTTCGCGCCGGCCGTCACGTTCTTGAGGCCCTCGCGGAAGATCGCCTGGGCAAGCACGGTGGCGGTGGTGGTGCCGTCGCCGGCGAGGTCTGAGGTCTTCGTCGCGACCTCCTTGACCATCTGGGCACCCATGTTCTCGATCGGGTCCGTGAGCTCGACTTCCTTCGCGACCGTCACGCCGTCCTTGGTGACCGTCGGGGCGCCGAACTTCTTGTCGATGACGACGTTCCGGCCCTTGGGGCCGAGGGTGACCTTCACCGCCTCGGCGAGCTGATCGACGCCGCGCTTCAGGGCAGCGCGCGCTTCGACGTTGAAATGGAGTTCCTTCGCAGCCATGTCTGAATACCGTCTGTTGATGGAGGTTGAATGCGGAAGGGGCGGTCCGGCAGAGGCTCTGGCAGCCCCCGTAGGCCGACCTTCGTCCTTCGTCTTAGTTCACGATCGCGAGGATGTCGCTCTCGCGGAGGATCAGGAGCTGCTCGCCCTCGATGGTCACTTCGGTGCCGGAGTACTTGCCGTAGAGCACCTTGTCGCCGGCCTTCACTTCCATCGGCACGCGCTTGCCGTCCTCGGTGCGACCCGGGCCGACGGCGATCACTTCACCCTGCTGCGGCTTTTCCTTGGCCGTGTCCGGGATGTACAGCCCGCCACGCATCTGTTCGGTCTCCTCGAGCGCCTTGACGACCACACGGTCGGCGAGGGGGGCGACCTTCTGCGCGGACGCAGTCTTCGCTGCCATTTGTATCCGTCCTCCTGCTGCTGGTAAGAGTGATTGGGACTGAGATCAGCACCTTGGCACTCCTGCACCATGAGTGCTAATAACAGCCAAAGCTAGTAGCAACCATCGTGCCAGTCAATGCGATGTGATTCCGGCGCAGAAATGGCTAAATATCTGACAGACAATGATTTAGAAGGATGCCATTTTGCCACTTTGGCAATGACAGCCCGCCAGTTCCGCCACTCGGCATTGCCGGTTCGGCGGGCTCCAGCCAGCCGTCAGGCGGCTCCGGCGAGCACTCGGTAGGCCAGGCGCAACCCGTGCAGCGTGAGGTCCGGCTCGATGTGCTCGATGACGGGGCAATGCGGTTGGATCACTGGGGCCAGGCCGCCCGTCGCCACCACCATCGGGGCCTCGCTCCCTGGCCAGGTCGCCTTGATGCGCGCAACGATTCCGGTCACGGCGTCCGCAGCCCCAAATATCACGCCTGCCCGGATGCACTCCTCGGTGCGGGTGCCGATCACCTTTGCGGGCGCCACGAGTTCCGTCGCCGGCAGCTTGGACGTCCGCCGGAACAGGGTCTCGGCCGAGGTGCGGACACCGGGTTGGATCACGCCGCCAAGGAAGACACCGTCCTTGGTGATGCAGTCGTAGGTCGTCGCGGTTCCGAGGTCCACCACGAGGCAGTCCCGGCCGTACATCTGGCTGGCCGCGAGCGTGTTGATGATGCGATCGGCCCCGACCGTGAGCGGCTCGTCCACCGCGAGCGTGATGCCGAGAGGGGAGCGGGCATCCACGATCACCGCGTCCCTCCCGCTCAGCCGCTTCGTCGCCTCCGCAAGCGCGGCCGTGACCCCGGGAACCACGGAGCCAATTGCCGCCCCTGCGATGCGTGCGCTGCCGTGTCCGGCGGCCGCCAGCAGCCCGTGCAGCAGCAGATGCACCTCATCCGGGGTACGCACGACCTCGGTCGTCACGCGCCAGTGCGCCGCGATGCGGCCGCCGTCGGCGAGACCGAGGGTCGTTTCCGTGTTGCCGACATCCGCGACGAGAAGCATCGGGGCGCTCAGGGCGAAAGGATGAGAGAGCCGGCGCGCCACGGGGCGACGCCGTCCGCTGATTCTACAAGGATGGCACCGTCGGCGGTGATGCCGCGAGCCGTCCCCGGTGCTGGACTCAGTACGCGGCGTCCGCTGGCCAGGTCCCGCTCGGAGAACCTGGCAAGCTCAGCGGCGTCCAGGGGTCCCCGCGTCGCCGCCGCCGCGCGAAGCGCCGGAACGGCCTCCCCGAGCACCTCGAGGGGGTTGGCGTCGTGCAGTGCCGACGCCGGCCCCTCGGCGAGCGATGGCGCCTGCAGGTTGATGCCCACGCCGATCGCGACCCAGTCCGGCCGGCCGTCGCGCCACCGGGCCTCGATGAGTACGCCCGCGAGCTTCGCGCCGCCAACGAACAGGTCGTTCGGCCACTTGAGCCGAATTGCCGCCGTGGTCCAACGCTCCAGCACGGGCGCCAGCCGCAGCCCCACCCGCAGCGAGAGCACGTCCATTGCAGCGGCATCCACCGGTCGTTCAATCAGGGACATCCAGAGCCCAGCCCTCGGCGCCGACTGCCAGCGCTGCCCACTGCGGCCGCGGCCGGTGCGCTGTCCCTCCGCGAGCACCAGCGTGCCCGCCGGCGCGCCCGCTGCCGCGAGGTCGTGCGCCAGGTCCATGGTGCTGGTCACGCTCGGCTCCGCGACCACGCGCGGCAGGTCAAGCGCCCGGGCCAGCGCCGCAGCGGCGTAGCCAAACCAGGTCACCAGCCGCCTCGCGTGACAATCAGTCCGATGATGACCGCGCCGAGGAGCAGGCGATACAGGGCGAAGACGGCGTAGCTGCGGCGCTGCACAAAGCGTAGCAGCACGGCGATCGCGAGCCAGCTTGACGCTGCCGCGGAGGCCACCCCCGCGAACAGCGGCAGGCTGACGCCGGTCTCGCGCAGGGCGTCCGGCACCTTGAAGACAGCCGCTGCCATGATGATCGGCATCGACATCAGGAAGCAAAACACCGCCGCGCTGCCACGGTCCAATCCAAGGGCCCGCCCCGCCGTGATGGTGCTGCCGGAGCGCGAAACGCCCGGGACCAGGGCCAGGCACTGTGCGAATCCGATGAGCAGGGCGTCACGCCAGGTCATCGTCGCACGGTCACGGTCGGCGCGGCTGCGCGCGTCCACGCCCCAGAGCAGGAGACCCATCACGATCAGCGCCACCGCCGTGACGATCGGGGCCCGAAACACCGTCTCCGCAAGGTCCTGCAGCAGCAGCCCCGCAATGCCGGCAGGTATCGTCGCGATAATGATGAACAGCGCCTGCGTCGCGTCCGGGGTGTCGGCCCGACGCGTTGCGACGAGCGTCAATCCGCCGCGAATGAGCCGCAGCCACTCGTTCCGGAAGTACCAGAGCAGTGCCGCCAGCGTGCCGACATGCAGCGCCACGTCAAAGCCAAGTCCGGCAGGCGGCCAGCCCAGCACCCAGGGCGTGAGGGACAGGTGCGCGGAGCTCGAGACGGGAAGGAACTCCGTCAGCCCCTGCAGGGTGCCGAGAATGATCGCCTGCCAGAGGGTGGGTTCCTGCATGCGCGTAAGCTAGCGGCCGACCGCGGTCAGCGGACGTCGGCGAGGGCGCCCTGATACAGGCGTTCATAGCGCGCCACGACTTCCCGCGTCGAGAACCGGGCCCGCGCATCCTGCGCGGCCGCCCGCGAGCCCTGGGCCCAGCGGCGGGGCTAGAGCAACCCGAGTGCCGCGGCCGCCATCATCTCCACATCGCCGACGCGACAGAGCACCCCGGTGACGCCGTCCCGCACCACGTCCGGCAGGCCGCCCACCCGACTCGCCACCACCGGAACGCCACTGGCCAGGGCCTCGAGGGCGCTCAGGCCAAAGCTCTCCGACTCGGAGGGAAACAGATACACGTCGGCGGCGGCGAACAGCGGCGCCACCGTATCGATACGGCCGAGGAAGCGCACGCTGTCGGCGACGCCAAGCGTGCGCGCCTCATCCTCGGCGGCGCCGCGATCGGGGCCGTCGCCGACCATGACCAGGACGCTGGGGCGCTGCTGACGGACCTTGGCGAAGACTCGCACGACGTCGCACACCCGCTTCATGGGCCGGAAGTTCGAGATGTGCATCAGCACGGGGAGCCCGCCGCCGAGCTCCTTCCGCAGGGCGTCGCCGTGGCGCGCCCGGTCGAACTCCTCGGGATCCACGAAGTTCGGAATGACCTCGATCCGATGGTGTTCGCATCCGAAGGCCTTCACGGTCTCATCCTTCAGCCACTGGGAGACAGTGGTGATGCGGTCGGAGCGCTCGATGCTGAAACGCGTGATGGCATGGTAGGAGTGATCCTGCCCGACGATCGTGATGTCGGTGCCGTGCAGGGTCGTCACCACCGGAAGCCGCCGTCCCTGCGTGGCGAGCATTTCCTTGGCGATCCAGGCGCTGGTGGCGTGCGGAATCGCGTAGTGCACGTGCAGCAGATCCAGCTCCTGGGACCGCGCGACATCGTGCATGCGCACCGCCAGCGCGAGGTCGTAGGGTGGGTACTCGAAGAGCGGGTAGTTCCCGATGTTCACCTCGTGGAACGAGACCCGAGGCAGAAAGTGCGGCAGCCGAAACGGATGCTCGTACGTGATGAAATGCACCTCGTGGCCGTTGGCCGCGAGCGCGATGCCGAGCTCCGTAGCCACGGCGCCGGATCCACCATACGTCGGATAGCAGGTAATGCCGACCCTCACGTGTCGTCCTCGGAAATCCAGCGTTCGGCCACGGCGGCGGCGTCCGCCGACGTGGGGTCGAGCCGTGTCACCGGCCCGACGTCCCCCAATTGGTTACGGAACCAGGTCCGCTGCCGTTTGGCGTACTGCCGCGTGGACACCCGCACGGCCTCAAGCGCCCCGTCCAGCGTGCGGCTCCCCTGCACCACGTCACGAATCTCCCGATACCCGCAGGCGTTCCACGCGGGTGCGCCGGCGGGCACCTGTGCATCCAGCGCACGCACCTCGTCCAGCCAGCCCGCGTCGAGCATCGCCTGACGGCGGGTATTGAGTGCTTCCTCGAGGGCGGGTCCGGGATCCACGATGAGCCAGCGCGCGGCCAGGGGCGGTACGGCGCTGCCCTTCGCATGCCATTCGCTAAGCGGTGTCCCGCTGAGGAGCGCCACCTCGGCGGCCCGCAGCAGCTGTGCCCGGCCCAAGTGTGCGCGCGCGGGGTCCAGCCGCTCCACCCAGCGACGCAGCTCGGCGCTGTCGAGTCCGCCGAGCTCCTGCTGCAGTTCCGCGCGCCTGGCGGGATCCAGCGGCGGCTCGGCGGCCAGCGGCCGCACCAGGGCCTGCAGCCACAGCCCCGTGCCGCCCACGATCAGGCTCGGCCGACCGACAGCCGAATCCTCCGAGAGCCACTCCCGCGCGGCGGTCGCCCAGCGGGCCGCGTTCCAGCGTTCTGCCGCATCGGCCACGTCGAGCCCGGCGTGCGGCACCTGCGCCCGCTCGGCCGTCGTCGGCTTGGCGGTGCCGATATCAAAGCCGCGATAGACCTGCCGCGAGTCTGCGGAGATGATCCGGGCGCCGTACCGGCGAGCGAGCGCCAGCGCGAGGGCCGACTTGCCGGCACCCGTGGGGCCGACCACGATACGCAGTTCAGCCACGGCCAAAGCGGCGATCGATCTCGCCCCAGCCGAGCTGCAGGATGGTCGCGCGCCCGTGCACGTCGTGGGCCGGCAGTTCGGTGCTGGCGAGCGCCAGGTACAGCGCGCGCATCTCCTCCGGCGCGAGCACGTCGCCGGCCTTCACGGCCGCCTTGCAGGCCATCGTCGCGATGAGCCGCGTGTGGCGGGCGTGCACACTCGGCGCGCGGTCGCCAGTGAGGGCCGCCAGCGTGTCACGGAGACAGCGCTCGGCGTCGAAGCGCGGATGCGGGTTCGGCACCGCGTGCACCGCGATCGCCGAGCCACCGAAGGGTTCCGCCTCGAAGCCCAGGCGGGCCAGCGTGCCCTGCTCCGCCTCGAACACCTCGGCCTCGGCCGGCGAGAGATGCAGCGTCAACGGGAACAGCAGGCGTTGCGCCGGTAGGTCGCCGCGCTCGAAGGCGCCGAGGAACCGCTCGTGGAGCACGCGCTCGTGCGCCGCGTGCTGGTCGATCAGCACCAAGGCGTCCTGGCGCTCGAACGCGATGTAGGTGCGATTGAACTGACTGAGCGGCGGCACGACGAGCGCCGCCTCGTCGCGCGCCGGCGCGGCGGACGGCTCCTCGCCGTCCGCCGTCGGTCCCGCGCCGAGGGCCGCGGGCCGGGCGGCGTCGAACAGCGGCGCGGGAGCGGCCCACATCGGCGCACGCAGGGTCTCCACCCCAAGCGGTTGCCCGAACACCGTGGGCACCGGGACCCCGCGCACGATGCCGACGGCCGCCGCCGCGTCCTCGCTGCCAAGCGCGCGACGCACGGCGCGTTCGACCGCGCGCTCCATCGTCCAGCGGTCGCGGAAGCGCACCTCCGCCTTGGCCGGGTGTACGTTCACGTCCACGTCGCTGCCCGGTACCTGCACCTGCAGCAGCAGCGAGGGTCGCAGCCCGGCGGGTATGGTGGAGTGATACGCCGCCTCCGCCGCCCGGATGACGCCGAGGTCGCGCACCGCGCGGCCGTTCACGACCACCAGCACCCGCCGCGTCGCCGCACCCACATCGCTGGGGCGCTCGGCGAGACCCGTGACACGGATGACGTCCTGCACATCGTTCACGGCGACGAAACGGTCGGCGCTGGCCGCGCCCCAGAGGGCCGCCACGCGCGTGCGCAGGTCCGGGGCCGGTGCAAGGGACAGGTACTCCCTGCCGTCATGCGTGACGCGGATCTGGACGTCGCAGCGCACGAGGGCGAGCGTCTGGAGCAACTCGGCGATGGCGCGCCATTCGGAGCGCACGCCCCGCAGGAACTTCTGCCGTGCCGGCGTATTGTGGAACAACGCCTCGACGCTGACCGTGGTCCCGCGTCGACGCGCCACTGCCTGCACCTCGCGCAGGGTACCGCCGGAGACCTCGACGCGCGTGCCTGCGCCATCGGCGGTGGCGGTCTCGATGCAAAGCTGCGACACCGAGCCGATGGCCGGCAGCGCCTCACCGCGGAAGCCGAAGCTCGTGACCCCCAGCAGATCCTCGGCATCGCGAATCTTGCTGGTGGCGTGCCGGGCAATCGCCAGCTCCGCCTCGGCGCGGCTCATGCCGCCACCGTCGTCGCTGACCCGGATGAGGGAGCGTCCGCCGTCCCGGATCTCGAGGTCCAGCGTCGTGGCGCCGGCATCGAGCGCGTTCTCCACCAGCTCCTTCACCACCGAGGCCGGCCGTTCCACCACCTCGCCGGCGGCGATGCGGTCGGCGACGTCCGGGGCGAGGATGGCGATGCGCGACAGACTCATGGGCACAATCTCCAAGAGCGGCCGGCGGGAATCAATCGCGCGCCAGCGAGATCACGCGCTCGGCCGGATACCACCCACTGCGGCCGCCGCCGAGTTCAATGCGCAGCCAGACGCCCCGCCGTTCGAGCACCGCGGCGATTTCCCCGGCCAGCGGCTGTGCACCCGGGTCGGCCCCGAGGGCTGGCACGGCGCGCAACGAGGTGGGCTGTACCACGACGACGAGGTCACGGGCGGCCAGCCGAGCGTCCAGCACGACGGCACCTGCAGCGAGCAGCGCGGCCAGTGCCGCGACGTACATGGCCGGGCGGACCCGCAGCCGCGCCCGGCGTCTCCGCCAGGCCCAGAGCCAGGCGGTCCACCAAAGCAGCAGCGCCGCGAGGGCACACCAGACCGGCGGCAACGGCCACACACGCGCCGCGCCACGGTGCTGCGGGGCACGCACGCGAGTCAGCAGACGGCGTGGCTCGGGATCGCGGGGATCGAGGCGCATGACCCGCTGCCAGCCCACGACCGCCTGGGCCGTGTCGCCAGCCTGCCAGGCGGCGGCCCCGACATTGGCCCAGGCAGCGGGATCGCGCGGGTTTGCCGCCGCGACGGCGGCGAAGGCCTCGCGCGCCCGGGCATAGTCTCGCCCCAGATAGGCCGTGCGGCCCTCGGTGAACGCAGTCAGCGTGTCCTCCGAGACACTGCGACTGCCAGCGCAAGCGAAAAGCGATCCGAGCACGACGAGCAGGAGCAGCGCGCGCGCCTCTGCCTGGATCTTCCTGGCCAGGGACGCGGCGCCCGCTCGTAGATCGGCGGAGTCCCATCCCGCGGCGTTGGCGAAGCTGGCGCGATCACAGGCATCGCGCAGGGCCTCGGCCTCATCGGCCGTTGCCTCCGTTACGCCTTCGAGGCGGAGCGCGGCCGCGAGCGTGCCGGGCGCCGTGTATGCCGCGACATCGAGGCCTGTGCGGGCGCGGATCGCGGCGTCGAGCGCAGCGCGTGCCGTCTTGGGACGCTCCGACACGGGGCCGCCAGCGCGCGGGGTCCTGCGGGGCCGCCACGACGCCCAGGCCAGCGGGAGAGGCGCGAGCGCGGCCACTGCCAACCAGAGCCACCACAGGTCAGTCAGCGGCGGACGCTCCGCGCGCATCGGCGCCCCGCGCAGCGCGAGCGGCAGCGTGTCCCGCGAGGCCCGCGCACGCGGTGGGAGCGCCACGATGCTCCCGGGACGCACCTGCAGCGGGACGGGTGCGGCGCGCGCCACGGCATAGCCACGCGCGATGGGGTCGAAGAACGGATACTCGATGGACGCCACCAGCTGCCGTCCGTCCTCGCGCGGCGTCAGCAGCCAGGTGAACTCCTTCACGCCGCCGAGCGTCTGCCCCACCGCCTCCAGGGTCACCTGCTCGTCGTCCGCGACGACATCGGCCCAGGGCACCTGGACGGTCGGGCGTGGCAGCAGCGTGGGATTGCCCTCGCCCTCGAGCCGTAAGGTGAGGACCACCGGATCCCCAACGCGGGGGTCGGCGGGTTCGACGCGGGCGGAGGCGCGCCAACTGCCGACCGCACCGAGCCAGTCGGCGGGACGGCCGCGCGTGGGCGGGTCGATGGCGACGACGCTGACGCCGGCGGAGCGCAGCACCTGCTCCTCCTCGCGCGAGAAGAAGCTCGCGCTCTGCGGCAGGGCGTACGTGAGCCGTGCGGGGGCAATGCCGTATCGGCCGGGACTGAGCACGAAGAGGGCGCGCCGGAACGTGTGGATCTCGGCGGCACCCTCGCGGTCGCCGGTGCGCGTCAGCGGCACCTCATAGGCCAGCATGCCGCGCGCCTCCGGCGGCACGAACTCCGGGTTCCGTCGCAGGCGCTGCCGCACGGCGGACGGAATGCGCACGGTCAGCGCATACGTGGCCTGCTGGCCCACGTAGATGGTGTCCGGCTCAAGGCGCGCCGAAAAGCCGACGCGACCGGGATCCTGCGCCACGAGCGGCGCAGCGACAGCCATCGCCACGACGAGCCCGCAGCTCCGAAGCACGGGGCCGCTCACCAGTCGCGCCCGGCCGTGCGCGACGGCGCAGCGCCGCGGCGGCGCCTCGACTGCGTCTCGCGTTCCTCGCGTGCGGCCGCGTCGAGCAGCGCCTCGGCCTGTTGGCGATTCATCTGACGGTCCGGCGTGGGTTCCGGTGGCGCACCGTCGCGCGCTCGTGGACTCCCACCCCCGCCCTGCGGAGACGGCGCCCGCAACGCGAGCTCGAAGTTCCACTGCGCATCGCGGTCACCGGGGCGCTCCAGCAGCACGCTGCGGAAGGCGCGTCGGGCCGCCTGCAAGGCCGTGGACTGCGACTCCCCGTCCACTCGCAGCCCCCGCTTCAGGAACGCAAGCCCCATGTTGTAGCGCGCACTGCGGCGCAGGTCGGCCTCACCTGCAAAGCTGGCCCGCTCGAGCGTCTCGATGGCGGCATCCAGCGAATCCGCAGCCAGCAGCGCCGTGCCAAGATTGTAGAGCACCGCGCCGCGTTGGTCCCCCGAAGCGATGATCGCGCGGTAGGCGCGAATGGCCTCGACCGTGCGTCCGGCACGCTGCGCCTCCAGCGCATCCTCGAAGCTCGCGCGCTGTGCGTGGAGCACCCGCGCTCCACCGAGCAGTCCGCCAAGCAGGAGCAGCACAGCGACGCGACGCGGCCAGCGCAGCCAGCGGAGCCAACGTGGGCGGCGCACCCCATCGCCCTCGAGGGCATCGGCGAAGAGCAGCAGCAGGGCCAGCGCCGCGAACCATTGATAGCGTAGCGGTCGGTTGGCCCTGAGCGTCTCCTCGCGGGATGCGGCCTCCAGGTCGGCGAGCGCCCGCCGGATGCGATTGCCCTTGTCGGTCGCATCGGACGCGACGAACAGCCCCTTGGCCGCGCTGGCGACCGCCTCCAGGAACGCATCGTCGCCACGGCTGATGACGATGTTCCCGTCGTCGTCGCGTCGGACCCCGCCGCCGCGACCCTCCAGCGGAATCGTGCTGCCGCCGGCCGTCCCGAAACCGACCGTGACGAGATGGATTCCGGCGTCCTTGATCTCGCCCGCGAGCCTGATCGCCGCGTCGTGATCGTCGAAGGCCTCGCCGTCACTCATCACGACGAGGGCGCGGTCGGCGTCCCCGCGGCTGGCCTGCAGCAACTCCATACCCTGCCGTAGCGGCGGCACGAGCGCCGAGCCCTGCTGGCCCACGACGTCCGGCTCGAGGTTGTCGAGGAAGAGCTCGAGCGCGCCGTCGTCAGCGGTGAGCGGCACGAGGAGGTAACTCCGGCCGGCGAAGGCCAGCAGGGCGATGCGGTCGCCTGGCGCCGTGGCCCGCAGGCGCCGCACTTCCTGCTTCATGCGCTCGAGCCGGCTCGGGCGCTCGTCCTCGGCCAGCATCGAGCGCGAGACGTCCAGCGCGATCGCGATGTCGATGCCCTCGGTCTCGAGCACGGCGCTGCTGACGCCCCAGCGTGGGCCGGCGAGCGCGATGCCCAGCAGCAGCGCGGCGGCGCCCAGCCGGATGGCGCGCCTGGTGGGACGGCGCCCGGCCTCCAGGGGGGCGAGGCGCGCGATCGCCTGCGGGCTGCCGTAGCCTGCGAGCCGCCGCAGCCGTCGTGCGTGCCCTGCGAGCAGGAAGCGCCCGCCGATGAAGCCGCAGGCCAGGGCCACCGCCAGCATCCACGGGCGATCGATGGTGACCATCATGGGAGCGGCCCCCGGCGCCAGCGGATGGCGAGTTCGAGCATCAGGGCCAGGAGGGCCAGCGCCAGCGGCCACAGGAACTGCTCGTGGAAGCGCACGGTCCGCGCCTCACGCATCGGCGTGCGCTCCAGTGCGTCGATGAGCTGGTAGGTGCGACGCAGCGCCTCCGCATCGCGGGCGCGCTGATAGCGGCCACCGGTCGTGCGCGCGATGTCCTCGAGCAGGGCCTCGTCGATGCGCACCGGTCGGTTCTCGTAGCGGAGACCGAAGACGCTGCGGCCGACCGGCACCGGCGCCACGCCCTCGCTGCCGATGCCCACCGTGTGCACGCGGATGCCAAGCGCCGCGGCGGCCTGCGCCGCCGTGCGCGGATCGACGTTGCCGCGATTGTTCTCGCCGTCGGTAAGCAGGATGATGACGCGCGAACGCCCTGAGGCATCGCGCAGCCGGTTGGTGGCGGTCATCAGCGCGGTCCCGATGGCGGTGCCATCCTCGAGCTGCCCCGGCGTCAGCTGGTCCAGCGCGGTGCGGATCACCGGATAGTCCAGCGTCAGCGGCACCTGCGTCAACGCCTCGCCGGCGAAGGCGACGAGCCCGAGCTGGTCCGCCTGCCGCCCGTCGATGAACTCCTTGGCCGTCTGCTTCGCCACCGCCAGGCGGTTGTCCGGCTGAAAATCCTCAGCGAGCATCGAGCTGGAGACGTCGAGCGCCAGCACGATGCTGATGCCGTCACCGCGCACCGTCTCGGTGCGGGCCCCGCTGCGGGGCCGCGCCATCGCCACCACCAGCGCGGCCAACGTGAACACCCGCAGCGCAATCAGCACGCGCGCCGTCCAACGCCCACGCTGCGGACCATGCGCCAACAGCGCCGCCCGCGCATAGAGCAGCGCCGGGGGCCGGCGGTGGCGGCGCCACCACAGCCAGCCGACGAGGGGCAGCAGCGCCAGCAGCATCCACGGCGTCGCCAGGACCAGGGAGGACGGCAGCACGGCACTCATCGCAGCGCCTTCCGCTTGATCCGCCTGGCGTCCCTGCGCAGCCCGTCCTCCTGCTCGCGCCGCACCTCGAGGGCCGTCTCCAGGTCCGCGACGATACCCTGCGCCGCGACACCGAGCGTCTCCGCCTCCTCTGCGGCAATCGGCGCCCGCGCGTACGCCACCGACTCGGCGCGGGCGACCAGGCCGACCACGCGATCCGGTAGGATCGGGAACGGCGAATCCCTCAGCGCCGCGTGCAGCTCCGTGGCAGTGAGGTGAGCGCCCGCCCCTGGCCACCGCCGCGCGAGATACCGCCGCAGCACGGTGACGTGCATCAGGAGGTGCCGACCGGCCTCACCGGCCGCCAGCAACTCCAGCGTTGCCGCGTGGGCGAAGCCCTCGCGGGCAATACGCCCCGCGTCCTCCGCCGCGCGCCGCGCCCACTCGGCCCGCTCCTCCCGCCAGCGCCGCAGGCCCCACCAGGCGAGCGCCGCAATCACCGCGATTGCGAGCCAGAGCCGCCAGTGCCAGGAGTAGGTCTCCACGGGCTCGCGCGCCGGCTGCGGCACCCGGAGCGCGGTATCGGAGGGCAGCAGCGACCGGATCTGGATCGGCGCCAGCGTGACGGGATACCGGCGCTCCACCCCGCCCTGCACCAGCACGATGTCATCCCAGGTCAGCGACACGCTGCCGGTATCCCAGGCGATCAGCCGATAGACGGCGGAGCGATCAAGGCGCGTGGTGGTCGACGCATCGCGGATCTCGCGCGGGTCGAGTGGTTCCAGCCGCGTGCCCGTGTCCGCCAGGACCGGAAAGCGCACCTCGGTGCCGAGCGGCGCGCGGACGCGCAGTTCGACGACGATGGGCTCACCGATGCCAGGCGCCTCGGGACTGCGACGCGCCGAGACCACCGGCGCCTCTGCTGACGGCGCGGCGC
>JAYQOZ010000013.1:0-16303 GCA_038145035.1 Gemmatimonadaceae bacterium
CCCCAGGCCTGCACGCGGGCGCGCACGGCGTCCGCAATCGCGGGATCGGGCTCGACGCCAACCACGCGCTGCACGTCGAAGGCCTCGACCCAGAGCCGGAGCGAATCGCCGTAGCCGCAGGCGTAGTCGGCCACGACGTCGCCGGCGCGGAGCTGCGCCGCCTGCCCGACGTGCAGCGCCAGCGCGCGCGCGGCCTCCACGTAGCCCGAAGCTCCCGGCCAGAAGCCGAGGTTGGTCCACATCGCGTCCGTCGCACCGGCGTTCAGGATCGCGGGGTCTACGGGCGGGCGCGGCAGGGCAGGGGAGCTCACGCGGCAAAGATCGTCCCCGGCGCGGCAGCCGGCCACTCGGCGCATCCCGATGTGATATTCCACGCATGTCCGTGTTTCATCGCTACGTCGCCATCGGCGACTCGTCCACCGAGGGGCTCGAGGATGCGGTGCCGGGGGCGCGGCATCGCGGCTGGGCCGATCGAGTGGCGGCGCACGTCGCCGCGGCGCAGTCGGAACCGCTGCTCTACGCAAACCTCGCGATCCGCGGCCGCAAGACGCGCGAGATCCGCGACGAGCAGTACCCACGGGCCCTGGCCATGCGGCCGGACCTCGCGTCGGTGTTCTGCGGGACGAACGACATCATCCGGTCGAACTGCGACCTTGATGGCCTCAGCGCCGACATCGAGGTCATGCAGCGGGGATTCCGCGACCTGGGGGCGACGGTCCTGACGCTCACCATGCCGGATCTCGGGGACATCGCGCCGCTCGCCAGGCGCGTGCGGCCGCGGCTGTTCGCCTTCAACGAGCGTGTACGCGAGATCTCCGCGCGCACGGGGACGCTTGTGCTCGACGCCGCGCTCTATCCCATCGCCAGCGACCCGCGGCTCTGGCATCCGGATCGCCTGCATGCCAACAGCGAAGGGCACCGCCGGATTGCCGCGGGGCTCGCCGAGCTGCTCGGCGTGTCGGCGTCTGCCGGGGCGTGGCATGCGCCGCTGCCGCCGCTGCTACCGCCGACATTGGTGCAGCGTATCGGCGCGGAGCTGCACTGGTGGGGCCGGTACCTGCTGCCCTGGCTCGGGCGCCGCATCACCGGGCGGTCGTCCGGAGACGGCATCACCCCGAAGCGCCCGGCGCTGGCACCGGTGGTGGTTGCGGGGCGTTGAGCCCCAGAGGGCGCTTGGTCCCGCGGCGCCTGGCCACCATCATTCGACATGCCTGCACTCCACGAGATTCCCATCACCGGCATCGATGGAAGCGAGCAGACGCTCGAGGCCTATCGAGGCCAGGTGCTGCTGATCGTCAACGTCGCCAGCCAGTGCGGCTTCACGCCGCAGTACACGGGCTTGGAGCAGCTCTATCGCGCGTATGCGCCGCGCGGCTTCGCGGTTCTTGGCTTTCCCTGCAACCAGTTTGGCGCGCAGGAGCCCGGTGACGAGGCGGAGATCCAGCGCTTCTGCTCGCTGCACTACGACGTGACCTTTCCGCTGTTTGCGAAGGTCGAGGTGAATGGCAGCGGCACCCATCCATTGTACCGCGTGCTGAAGAGCAAACGGCCCGGGCTGCTCGGCACCGAGGCCATCAAGTGGAACTTCACCAAGTTCCTTGTTGGCCGTGACGGACAGGTGCACAGGCGCTTTGCCCCGAATGACGAGCCGGCATCGCTGCGGACGGCCATCGAGGACGCCCTTGGCTGAGCCCGAGGAGCCCGGCGCGGGGCCTGCACCCGAGACGCCGGCTTCCGCTCCCACGTCACGTGCGACACGCGCGCGGATCCGCCGCTGGCTTTCTCCATGGAACGTCATCACGGCCCTCCTGCTGCTCTGGGCCGCCCCGCGGCTCCTGCCGCACCTCGGCGCCCTGGTCGGTGTGCGCTCGGGGCCCGATGCCGTGCCCAGCTACGCGTATGCGACGCTGGACGGTGGGCTCGCGTCGAGCGACTCGCTCAGGGGCAAGGTGGTGCTGGTCAACTTCTGGGCCACCTGGTGCGCGCCCTGTCGCGCGGAGATGCCGCTGCTCGAGGCGATGTACGCGCGTCATCACGCGGCAGGCTTCGTCGTCGTCGGACTCGCCGTGGATCGTGTCTCGACGGACGCTGTGGCCGCCTTCGTGCGGGATCGGGGCGTGCGCTATCCGATTGCCCACGTGGACGCGCGGGCGGAGGCGGTGTTCGGGGGCGTGCGCGGGTATCCGACCTCCTTTCTGCTCGACCGCAGTGGACGCATCCGCCACACCGTGATGGGGCCAATCGCGCCGCTGAGCCTCGAGCCCGCGGTGCGGCGACTGCTGGCCGAACAACGGCTCCCTTGACCGGGGTGTCGCGGGTCTATATATTCCTAAATAATCATATTATGATTAACAGGCGTGCACGCCGGCCGGTTGTGTCCACGCTGCCCTTCTTCCGAGGTCCCCATGGCCAGCTACTTCGCCACCATCCGCTGGACGCGCGGCGCCGATGCGTTCCTCCGCCAGCAGTATTCGCGCGGCCACACCTGGCATTTCGACGAGGGCGTCACCGTGCCGGCTTCCGCGTCGCCCCAGGTGCTCCGAGCGCCCCTCTCGGTAGCGGCCGCCGTGGATCCCGAGGAGGCGCTGGTGGCGGCACTCTCGAGCTGCCACATGCTGTTCGTCCGCTCGTATCGCTCCAAGGCCGGTTTCGTCGCGGACGCCTACGTGGATGCCGCCGAGGGTGCGATGGAGAAGCGGCCGGATGGAAAGGTTGCGCTCACGCGCGTGACGTTGCGGCCCACCATCACCTTCCAGGGCGCCGTGCCGGACGATGCGACGTACGCCCGCCTGCACCGCGAGGCGCACGAGGAGTGCTACATCGCCAACTCGGTGAACTTCCCCGTGCTGCTGGAACCGCAGATGATGGCGACGGCGTAAGAATTCCGCGCGAGTCAGGGAAGCCCGCGCTTGGTGTGGTAGCCGAGCATGGCGATATTATCCCGAGCCGTTCCACCTCCAACGGACCCCCCATGCGTCGTCTGCTCACGCTCGCCCTGCTGCTCGCCCTTCCGGGCGCCCACCTCCATGCTCAGCAGGCGCCGGCCGGCGCCCCGCGTCGCCCGCGACAGGTCGTGCCGATGGACTCGACACGCGCGGCGGCGCTCTATGTGAGCAACCGTCCGGAGGATCACCCGGCCTCGAATTACGAGCAGGCCATCGAGGGCAAGATGCGCACGGACAGCATCTTCGCGGCCCGTAGCCGCGGGGTGATGGCCTACGAGAAGATCACGTATCGCTCGAAGGCCGACGGCCTGGAAATCCCGGCCTATGTGTTCTCGCCGTTGCAGACCCGTGGTGCGCGCGCACACGCCGCGATGGTCTGGGTGCACGGCGGCGTGCACGGCAACTGGGACCAGAACTACCTGCCGTTCATCATCGAGGCCGTGCAGCGCGGATACGTGATCGTTGCGCCCGACTATCGGGGCAGCACCGGCTACGGGCAGGAGTTCCACGAGGCCATCGATTACGGCGGCATGGAGCTCGACGACGTCGAGACGGCCTTTGACTACCTCATCACCCGTGCCGAGGTGGACCCCGCGCGCATCGGCGTGATGGGCTGGAGCCACGGCGGCTTCATCACCGCGCACCTCATGATGCGCGGCGGCCGCACGCGCTTCGTGGCCGGCGTGGCGATGGTGCCGGTGACCAATCTCGTCTTCCGGCTCTCCTACAAGGGGCCCGGCTATCAGCGGTCGTTCTCCACCATGCGCGCGGTGCAGGGGCTGCCCTTCGAGAAGCGCGAGGAGTACATCCGGCGTTCGCCCTACTATCACGTGGACTCGCTGATGCGGCCGCTGCTGGTGCACGTCGCGACCAACGACACCGACGTGGACTTCGTGGAGGCGCAGCAGATGGTCGACGCGCTGCGCGCCCGGAAGCCCGATCTCGCGGAAACGAAGATCTACGTGGACCCGACGCCGGGGCCGGCGAGCGGCGGCCACACGTTCAATCGTCGCGTGAATCGCCAGACGCTGCTGCGTGACGATTCGCCGGAGCAGGTCGATTCGTGGACCCGCACCTGGGCCTTCCTCGAGCGCAACCTGAGGCCGTGACGGCGCGGCCCTGAGCACGCGCGAGGCCGGTTTTCGCGCCGGGCTCGAAGACCGCGTCCGCGTCCTCCCTGGGTGGAGCCGGTGGCGATGGTTGCCGCCGCCTTCTCGTTTGCGGTGCTGGTCCGGGCCAGCCGTCGTGATGTCCTGCTGGTGATGGTCTGCTGGTGATGGCCGGTGCCTCGCTGGACCACGTGCTGACGCGGGCGGGCAGCAGGTGGTTCGGCCCGGCGGGCGGGATCCCCTTGGGGGGTCGGGAGAAGCCCCAGGGGACCAACGCGGGGGCCAGGCGAGGAGTAGATTGAAGGGTTCCCCGGGGGTATCCGGAGAGCTCCCCTGTCACACGCCTTTCCTACGTATGCCCCGAATTCGCCTTCTTGCGCTTGCCTTCGTCGGCCTGACCGCTACTGCCTGTCTCGAGGGGGCTCCGTTCGAGCCCCGGATCGAGGACGTGAACTTTGCGACCGAGCTGGGCGTGAATCTCACGCAGTCCGTCCGCACATCGTCGGGCCTCTACTACCGCGACATCACCGTGGGCACGGGTCCGCAGGTGCGGACCACGGAGTCCGGCGATTCCGTGTCGGTGCGCTACGAGGGTTTCCTGCGCAACGCATACAAGTTCGATGACAACCTCACGTCGCCCACGCCCCTGCGCTTCGTCACGGGGGATGGCCTGGTGATCGACGGCTTCGACGAGGGCGTCCGAGGGATGCAGGCCAACGGGGTGCGGCAGATCATCGTGCCGCCGGACCTCGCGTACGGAAATCGGGTCTCCGGGAACATCCCGGCCAACAGCATTCTCGTCTTCACCGTGACGCTGACCCGCGTCGCCATTCCGGCCCCGACTCCGTGACCAAGAACCGCCACGAGGACATCGCCCGCGCCGACTGGCGCAGCATCATCGCCCGCTACGCCGGCCCGGACGTTCGCGTCTCGCTGTGGCAGGTGACCACGACGCTGTTCTTCCTCGCGGCGGGACTGGTCATCGCCTTCGTCCTGATGGCGCCGGCCCCCTGGGCGGCCGCGCTGCTGATCCTTCCGCTGGCTGGGCTGCTGATCCGCACCTTCGTGATCATGCACGACTGCGCGCACGGCTCCTTCCTGCCGTGGCCGAGGGTGAATGACACGATCGGATTCATCACCGGCGTCCTGACGTTCACGCCCTTCCAGCAGTGGCGGCGCGATCACGCGCTGCATCACGCCTCGTCCGGCGACCTCGACCGCCGCGGCTACGGCGACGTGTCGACGCTGACGGTGGCCGAGTACCGCGCCCTGACCCCGATGGGTCGCTTCAAGTACCGGCTGTATCGCCACCCGTTCGTGCTGTTCGGCGTGGGCCCGCTTCATATGATGGTGCTGCAGCGCTTCCGCGCGCCGAGCCTGGCCAGCGGCGCCAAGCAGCTGTGGAATGTGTGGATGACGAACATCGCGCTGGTCGCGCTGACGGCGATGTTCATCCTGCTCTTCGGCTGGAAGGTGGTGCTGCTGGTCTACTTCCCGGCCTTCTACCTCGCGGCCGCGGGCGGCATCTGGCTCTTCTACGTGCAGCACCAGTTCGAGGAGGCCTACTGGGAGCGTGGCCAGCAGTGGGACTATGCCACCGCCGCGATCACGGGCAGCTCGCACCTGCGGATGCCGGGCATCCTGAACTGGTTCACGGGCCACATCGGCCTGCACCACGTGCATCATCTGGGCCCGAAGATCCCGAACTATCGCCTCAAGGCGGCGCACGAGGAGAACGAGGTCTTCCAGGCCGCGCCGGTGCTCACGCTGGCGACGGCGTTCCGGACGCTGCGGCTCACGCTCTGGGACGAGGAGCGGGGGCGAATGATTGGGTTCCGGGAGCTGCAGAAGCTTCCGGGGTGATTCCTACAGGTTTCCCTGTCTCCGTGGTAATCCGGCCGTTCCGGATTCCGCGGCGAGGTCATCCACGCCGCGTCGGTGGCCCGTGCGAGGCGAAGACCTTCACGGCGCCGCTGGTCTCGAACGCGAGCACGTCATAGCGCTCGTAGCCGGACGGCGGCCCCTGCTCCATGCCAGGTGCGCCGATCGGCATTCCCGGCACCGCAAGGCCAGAGACCTTCGGGCGCTCCGTGAGCAGGCGCTTCACGTCGGCGGCCGGCACGTGGCCCTCCACCACGTAGGAGCCGACCAGCACCGTGTGGCAGGAGGCCAGCCGCGGCGGGATGCCCATCTCGCGCTTCACCGCGTTCAGGTCCTCCGTGTTCACCTCGCGCACCGTGAAGCCATTCCCGCGCGCGTGCTCCACCCAGGCCGAGCAACAGCCACAGGATGCGCTCTTGTAGACCGTCATCGCCGGCAGGCCCTGGCCCCGGGCCTGCTGGGCGGCGAGGGTACGGCCCGTGAGGGCGATGCCCAGCGCGAAGGCGGTGGACTGGAGGAACTCGCGGCGGGCGATCTGAGTGGTCATGGCGTGGTTATGGCGTGGTCATGGCGTGGTCCTCGCGGTGCTCGTGATGCCCGTGAGCGCCGTGACGATCAGCAGGGCGAACTGCGGCCCCTTATACGAATCCGCCGTCTCGATGTAGTACTCCTCGGTGCCGTGCGCGCCGCCGCCACGGCCGCCACCGTTGATCGTGATGGCGGGGATGCCCATCGAGATCGGCAGGTTGGAGTCCGTGCTCGAGGCACCGGTGCGCGGCGTCCAGGCGAGGCCGTCGTCGAGCAGCTGCGCGGCGGCCATGGCCGTGCGCACGATGAATGCATCGTCGCGCTGGCCGCCCGTGGGGCGGATACCGATGGTGTCGTACTTCACCGTGATCGGCGCGCGCGAGTTCGGCCAGCGGGCCAGCTCCTCCTGCACGGCCGTGTCCACCGCCGCGCGGATGCGACGGTCCATCTCCAGCAGGTTCTCGGCCGACTCGGAGCGCATATCCACGTCCATCTGGGCCAGCGGCGTGATGGTGTTCACGCTGGTGCCGCCGCGCACGATGCCCACGTTGAACGTGGTCTTGGCGCCGGCCGGAACCTGCAGGTCCGCGATGCGCGCGATGGCGCGGCCCATCGCGTGCATCGGGTTGGTCATGCCGAAGGCGCCGTAGCTGTGGCCGCCCGGGCCCTCGAAGGAGATCGTGTAGCGGTGCGAGCCCACGGCACGCGAGGTGATGCCGGCGCCACCGGAGCCGTCCACCGAGATGAAGAAGTCGACCTTGCCGGTATACTCCTTGGTCAGGAGATGCCGAACGCCGCGCAGGTTGCCGGGGCCTTCCTCGCCCACGTTGCCGACGAGGAGGAGGCGGCCCTTGGGCGTGAGGCCGGTGTCCTTGAAGAGCTTGGCGAGCGTGAGCACCACGGCGAGTCCGCGGCAGTCGTCACCGATGCCGGGGCCGGCGATGCGGTTCTCCGTGCGCGTCGTGGTGACGTCCGTGCCCTCGGGGAACACCGTGTCGAGGTGTCCCGAGATCAGCACCGTCGGGCCGTCGCCCGCACCGAGCTCGGCGATGACGTTCCCCTCCGCGTCGATCCGGGCGTTTGCGTAGCCGAACGAGACGAGGCGGTGCCGGAACTCCTCGGCGCGGACCTGCTCCTTGAACGGCGGCGCGGGAATCTCGCAGATGGAGATCTGCTGCTGGAGCGTCCAGGCCTGCCGTTCCTGCAGTAGGTCCATGGCCCGCTGGATGGCCGGGTCGCGGTCCACGAGGCGGACCGGCTGGGCGACGAGCTGCGCGGGGGCCAGGAGGGCCGCCGCGAGAGGGATGTGGCGGAGGGAAAGCCTTGGCATATTGTGAATCATAACAACCCCCCCAATGACCGAACATCCCTGGTACCGCCACTACGATCCGGGAGTGCCGCGCACGATCGGCCCCTATCCCGCCGGCACTCTTCTGGACGCCGTCAGCGAGGGGGTCCGCGAGCGGCCCGCCGCTACGGCCTTCCTGTTCAAGGGTCGCGCCATTAGCTGGGCCGAGTTGGAGGAGGCCAGCGATGCCTTCGCGATGGCGCTGGCCGCGATGGGCGTAAAGCGCGGCGATCGCGTGGGCTGCGTGCTGCCGAACTGTCCGCAGTTCTTCATCGGGGAACTCGCCGCCTGGAAGCTCGGCGCCGTGTACGTCCCCCTGAATCCGATCTACACCGAGGATGAGCTGGCCGGGCCGCTCGAGACCACCGGCGTCTCGGTGGTCCTGGTGCTTAGCGCCTTCTACGAGCGCCTCAAGGCCGTGCAGCGACGCCTGCCATCACTCCGGCATGTGATCGTCACCAACATCAAGGAGTGGTTCCCTCCCCTGCTGCGGTTCGTGTTCACCTTGGCGGTGGAGAGGAAGGCGGGGCACCGCGCCACGGCGCGCGACGGGGATCCCTGGCTGCCGACGCTGCTGGAACGGCACGCCGGGCAGCGTCCCGCCGAGCCGAGGCCCGGCCCCGAGGACGACGCGTTGCTGCTCATGAGCGGCGGCACCACCGGCACGCCCAAGGCGGTGCGCGTCCACCACGGCGGGCTCGTGCAGACGGGCACGCAGGTGAACGCCTGGCTCGGCGCGGTGCTGCCGAAGTGGGAAGGCGTCTATTGCCTGCCACTGCCGATGTTCCACTCCTACGGCGCCTGCGGCGTGCAGTCCGTCTGCTTCCTCGGCCACAATCCCATTGCGCTGGTGCCGAACCCGCGCGACTTCGATGATCTCGTGAAGACCATCGAGTCCACGCGACCGGCGGTGTTCTGCGGCGTCCCGACGCTCTACAACGCGCTGCTCAATCACAAGCGCGTGAAGAGCCACAAGGCGGACTTCCGCTCCATGAAGGCCTGCGTCTCCGGTGCCGCGCCGATGATGGTCGAGACGATGAAGCGCTTCGAGGAGGTGACGGGCGCCGGCATCCTCGAGGGCTACGCGCTCACGGAGAGCGTGCTGGCCGCCACGCTGTCACCGCTGGGAGGGCCCAAGAAGCCGGGCTCGGTGGGCACGCCGCTGCCGGACGTGATCGTCCGCATCGTGGACGCCGACGACCCGGGCATCGAGATGCCGCTCGGACAGGTGGGCGAGATCCTGATCCATGGCCCGCAGATCATGCACGGCTACTGGAACAACGACGCCGAGACGCGCGAGATGCTGCGCCGTGGCGACGACGGCCGCTGGTGGCTGCACACCGCCGACCTCGGGTACCTCGATGACGACGGCTATCTGTTCATCGTCGATCGCAAGAAGGACCTCATCAAGATGCGTGGCATGCAGGTGTGGCCACGGGAGATCGAGGAGGTCATCGCCTCGCACCCGGCGGTGCAGGAGGTCGGTGTGCGTGGCTTCCCGGATCCGGCCCAGGGCGAGGTGGCCGTGGCCTTCGTGGTGTGTCGCGTGGGCCAGACGGTGACCGCGCCGGAGATTCGGCAATGGTGCAAGGACCGGATGGCGCCGTACAAGGTGCCGGTTCGCGTGGTCTTCAAGACCGAGCTCCCAAAGAGCATGGTGGGGAAGATCCTGCGCCGCTTCCTGACCGAAGAACCGGCAAGCACCTGATGATGCGTCGCTCCCTGCGGCGTGCCGCGCGCGCGCCGTGGCGCCAGGCCGTGTGGGCGCTGCTGCTGCCGCTGGCCGTCGGCGGCTGTCGTGTCGTGGCGCCGTCCCGGGCAGCGCCCGAGAGGCAGGCGCCCGCGGCGCCCGAGACGCCTGCGGCACCCACGAAGCACATCGTGCTCATCTCATTCGATGGCTTCCGTTCGGACTACATCGACCGACCCGCTGCGAAACACCTCCGTGCGCTCGCGGCCCGCGGCGTCCGCGCCGAGCGAATGATCCCGGTCTTTCCGTCCAAGACATTTCCGAATCACTACACGATCGTCACGGGTCTGACGGCCGAGGAACACGGCATCGTGGCGAACACGATGCGTGATGCCGTCCTTGGGACGTTCCGCACGAGTGACTCGGTGGCGCAGGCCGAGTCGCGCTGGTGGGGCGGCGAGCCGATCTGGGTGACGGCGGAACGGCAGGGGCGGCACGCCGCGTCCGCGTCCTGGCCGGGGAGCGAGGCCGTGATCCAGGGCCTGCGCCCCACCTGGTGGAATCGCTATTGGCACGAGGAGCCGGCCGAGCAGAAGGTGAAGCGCGTCCTGGACTGGCTGGCCCTGCCGGCGGACTCCGCGCCGGCCGTCATCACGCTGTACTTCCATGACACCGACACGGAGGGACATCGCTACGGCCCCGCATCCTGGCAGGTGGACTCCGCCATTGCCCGAGAGGACCATGCGCTGGGCGCGTTGGTGGACGGCGTGGCGATGCTGGGCAAGACGGACGAGGTGGTGTTCATCGTGGTCAGCGACCACGGCATGTCGCCGACGAGCCCCGACCGCGTGATTGCGCTGGACGACTATCTCGACCTCACGACCGTGGACATCGTGGACTGGAATCCCGTGGCGGCAATTGCGCCGCGCGCGGGCGACGAGGAGCGCGTCTATCGGGCGCTGGCCGGGCGGCATCCGCACCTGCAGGTGTATCGGAAGGGCGAGCTGCCGGCGCGCTGGTACTTCAACGCACATCCGCGCATCACGCCGATTGTCGCCGTGGCCGATGACGGCTGGACCATCACCACGCGGGCGCAGCTGGCGCGGTCGCGCGCCGACGGCTCGTTCGCGCTCGGGACTCACGGCTACGACAACGCCGTCGAGTCGATGGGTGCGACCTTCGTCGCTGCCGGGCCGGGCATCGCGCAGGGCCGGGTCGTGCCACCCTTCCGGAACGTGCACGTCTACCCGTTGATGGCGCAGCTGCTCGGGCTCAGGCCCGCGGTGACCGAGGGGTCGATCGACTCGATCCGCGCCGTCCTGCGCTGACCGCCTGCAGGAAAAAAATCGCCGCGACTAGAATTCGCGGCGCTTCGTCTCCTTGAACATCTTCTCGCGCTCCTGATCCGCGTCGTCGGTGACGCGCTGCGGAGCCGTGGCATCGTAGGTCTTGTGCTCGATGTTCCGCGGCTTCGCCTGCTTCTGCATCTTCTTCACGAGGTTCTGGATCGACTTGTCGTCCAGGCCAGACATCAGGACCGTCCTTTGGTTGGAGTCCCTCTATGCTACCGCGTGCGGAGGCTTGGCAACAGTTCATCGGTCACCCAGCGGTGTCCGGGCATGCGCGCGAGGGCCTCGCCCCAGGCCTGCCGCGCCTCGGCGGGCCGGTCCTGCTCCCGGAAGGCAATGCCCAGCCAGATGTACGCGTCCACGTGTCCCCAGACGGGCTGCGGCGATCGGTTCGGGTCCCGGGCGAAGAGCTGCAGTGCGCGCTGGAGCTCCGCTTCGCCCCTTGCCGCGCCGCCACCGAAAGCCCGTGGCGCGCTGAGACGGGTAATGCCATTGAGCAGTGCCGTGCGCGGGTCGTTGGGCAGCAAGTCCACGGCCTCGTCCAGCAGCCGGAACGCGCGTGGGCCGTGGCGCATCACCGCGAGTCCACCCACGACGCCCGCGAGCTGGCCGGTGACGGCTCCCTCCAGCGCCAGCGCGTGGGCGCCGGCGCCGAGTTCCCGCGCACGCTGTGCGGCGGCGACAGCCTCCTCGAGCAACGCGCGGGCGTCCTTCGGTCGCTGCTCGACGATCAGGCCGCTGGCGCGACGGTGCAGGGCGTAGGCGAGGTCGTACTGCACCCAGGGGCTACGGGCGCCCGCAGCTGAACGGCCTTCCCGGCGCAGGCGCAGGACGGCCTCCTCGAGCGCGGACCAGTCCGCGGCCCCCGTCGCGCGCTCGATGACTGGCCGCAGGGAGTCCAGCAGCGGCGTCGCCGCCGCCGTTGATTGCGCCTCGGCTGCCGGCGCCGCCCACAGCAGCAGCCCGGCGGCAGCGACCACCGCCAACCGCCGTCGCGTCCGCGGCGCGGATTGCCTGCACCTCACGAGTGAACGCTCACATCCTCGGGGCACGCCGGAACTCCGCATCCGCGTTCCAGGTGGGCCACTCACGCGAGTTGGCCAGCGTGCGGGTGAACTCCAGCACGATGGTGCTGAGCTGCACGGCGCCGCGGAGATTCCAGGCGGGGTCGTACTCGTCGCCCGGCTGGTGATAGCGCTTCGTCGTGTAGTCCTCTGCCTGCGCCTTGCCCCAGCCCTCGGGGTGGCCGACGAAGTCCTCGCCCTCGCCGATGCTGACGGACGGCACGCCGACCTTGGCGAAGGAGAAGTGGTCCGAGCGGTAGAAGTAGCCGCGCTCCGGGAAGGCATCGGGCGAGATGCGCATCCCGCGTGGGGCGATCAGGTCGGCGAGTTGCGGGCCGAGCGAGCTCTTGGTGTCGCCGAGCACCGTGAGGTCGCGGGACTCGCCGAGCACGTTGCCGCCGTCCACGTTGAGGTTCGCGACGATCTGGTCGGTGGGGACGAGCGGATGCTGCGCGAGATAGGCGGAACCGAGCAGCCCGCTCTCCTCTGCGGTGACGAAGGCCACGAGCACCGAGCGCTTGGGGCGCGGACCGGCCGCCAGCGCGCGGGCGATGGCCAGCAAGTCCGCGGTGCCGGAGGCATTGTCGAGGGCGCCGTTGTAGATGGAGTCGCCGTTCACGACCGGACCGATGCCGAGGTGGTCCCAGTGGGCGGAGAGCATCACGTATTCCTTTGCGGCATCGGCATCGCTGCCGGGGAGTCGGCCGACGACGTTGTGGCTCTCGAGATGCTGCACCGTGTTGGTGAACGACACGTCGAGCATGAGGCCCGTCTCGACCGGACGGAAGTTGCGCGACTCGGCGTCGCGGCGGAGGCGGGCGAGATCGAGGCCGGCCTCACGCAGCAGGGCGCCGATGCGCGCCTCGGTAATCCAGCCGCGGAAGCCGAGCGGTGCGGGGAGCGAGGGGTCGCGCGGCAGCATGCGCTGCTCCTTGGCCCAGCTGCCCACCACCGTGGGCCAGCCGTAGCCGGCGCGTTCAGTGTTGTGGATGATGAGCATGCCGGCGGCGCCGCGGCGCTCGGCTTCCTCGAACTTGTAGGTCCAGCGGCCATAGAAGGTCATCGCGTTGCCGCCGAAGAGCGCGGGCTCGCGGGCCGGGGCCGGCGGATCGTTGACCAAGACGAGTAGGATCTTGCCCTTCACGTCCACGTTCTTGAAGTCGTCCCAGCGGAACTCGGGGGCGCTCACGCCATAGCCGACGAACACAACGGGCGCGCGGGCCGCGCTGCGCTCGTCAGTGGCGCCGGCCCACACGACAACATCCTCCGGGTAGCGGAGCGCGGCGCTGGCCTTGCCGCCCACGGTCACGCGCATCGAGGACGCATCGGCGCCGACGATGTCGATCGGCACGCGCTGCAGGTAGGAGCCGTTGTTCGCGGGCTCGAGACCGGCCGCCAGGAGCTGCGCGGCGAGATACTGCTCGGTGAGCGAGCCCCCGCGGCTGGCCGGGGCGCGTCCCTCGAGCAGGTCGCTCGAGAGGAACTGGATGTGCGAGCGGATCTCGCGCTCGCTGATCTCCTGGGCGGGGAGGGCAGCGCTGCCGCCGACGAGCAGGGCAGCCGCTGCGAGGGCACGAAGGGACGTCGACATGGTGGGTGCTCGGGTAGAGATGCTGCGAAAGCTACCCCGTTGCACTCGGCTGGGTCGACGTCCCTCCGATGCCGCGGATCAGCCGCCGCCGAGCGACCAGACGTACGCGGCCACTTCCCGGACCTGTGCCTCCGGGAGCGGGAAGGCCGGCATCAGGCCGAAGCGCTCGATGGCTTGCGCCGGCATCTTGGAGCGTGCCTGCTCGGGCTTCAGCACCCACTGCACGATGGCTTCGATGCCGGCGCTGTCCGAGGCGAAAGCCTGGCGGTAGTGCCGTACCACGTGCGTCATCGGCGGCGCCTTGTTGGCCGGTGGGTTGAGGCTGTGGCAGGAGGCGCAGACGATGTCGAAGGTCTGCTTGCCGTCCGGCACGCTGGCCTGGGCGGTCGCGGGGCGCGGCAGGGCCCAGAGGGCGGCCATCGCCAAGATCAGGAATCGGTTGCGCATACAAGGATCCTCACGTTGTCCGAATGATACCGCGCGGCGCCGCGAGAAAGCCGTGAGGGAACTCCTCAACCTTCGTCGTCCGGCCTGCGTAAGTTGCGGGCTATGTCTTTTCGGTTCATTCGGTTCAGGCTCCTGCTCGCGCTTGCCGCCACGGTGTTGCCCGGTGTCGTCCGCGCCCAGGTCACGGGCGGCCGCACGCCCACGGTCCGGACGGTTGCCACGAACGTCCGGCTGGACGGGCACCTCGACGAGCCCGATTGGGCGCTCGCCGACTCCATCTGGGAGTTCCGACAGAAGGAACCGGTCGAGAACGGTGAGCCCTCCGAGCGCACCGTCGTGCGCCTGCTGGCGACGCCGGCCGGCCTCGTCGTCGGTTGGTGGCTCTACGACAGCCATCCCGAGGGCATCGTGCGCACGCAGCTGCGACGCGACGCCGAGCTGCGCTCCGATGATTACGTCAGCATGGGCATCGACGGGCTCTCGGACCAGCGCAGCGCGTTCTACTTCCGCACCAACTCCAACGGCGCGATGTGGGACGGCGAGCACGTCGGCATCGAGCGAGGCAACGAGGAGTGGGACGGCGTCTGGGACGTGCGCACGCAGATTACCGACGAGGGCTGGACCGCGGAAATGCTGATCCCGTGGACGACGCTGCGGTATCCGCGCGACGTCTCGCAGATGCGGATGAACTTTCGCCGCTTCATGCCGCGGAAGAATGAGGAGATCCTCTGGCGGTCATGGCGGCGCACCGAGGGCCTGCGTTTCCTGGAGCGCTGGGGGACGATTGCAGGATTCTCGGGCCTGCCGCCGCGGGCCAGGGCGGAGGTCCGGCCCTACGTGCTGGGCCAGGGGGCAGCGACGGAGCGGACATTCGCCGCCGACGGCGGTTCCACCGTGGTCGCGCCGGTCAGCAGCCGCGGTGACTTCGGCATCGACGTCAAGATCCCGGTCACGAACACGCTCACGGCCGATCTCACGTCCAATCCGGACTTCGCGCAGGCGGACGTGGATCGGCAGGTCGTGAACCTCACGCGCTTCCCGCTGTTCTTCCCGGAGCGTCGGCCCTTCTTCACCGAGGGCGCCGGTGTGTTCGCCTTCGGCCGCGAGCAGCAGACGCAGATGTTCTATTCGCGGCGTATCGGCCTCTCGTCGCGTGGCGTGCCCGAAACCATCCCGTTCGGTGCGCGGGTGCAGGGGCGGTCCGGGGCGTATCAGCTGGGGCTCATTGCGGCGACCACGGCGGGCGACGACGCGGCCGCTGACGCCGTGCTGCGCCTGCGGCGCGACGTGCTCGGCCGCGGATATGTCGGGATGATGGGAGCGTTCAGCGATCGGGAGAGCAGGCCCGGCTCCATTGCCGGCGGCGTGGACTTCAACCTCCCGTGGCTGGTGCGCGGCACGGACAATCTGGTGCTGCTGGGGAATGCGGCCTGGAGCCGCGACAGCATCGGTGGCGCCGCGGGCGCGCACTACCTGCTGGCCATGGACTACCCCAATGACCACGCCGACATCTTCGCCATCGTGGAGCGCGTGGACTCGGCCTACAACCCCGCGCTGGGGTTCGTGGTGCAGAACGGCGTCTATCGCCTGAACGGCAACACGCGGATCACGCCGAGGCCCCGGAATGCGCGCCTGGTGCGGCGCTGGGAATTCAACGCGCTGGGCTACAACGCGGTCTGGGACCTCGGCGGGCGGCTGGACAACGCACGGCTCAGCGTGCAGCCCTTCGGCGCGCAGTTCCAGAGCGGGGACCGCGTGCAGCTGAACGTGTTCCGGCTCTTTGATGGCCCGCAGACGCCCTTCGAGATCAGCGACGGCGTGATCATCGGGCCGGGCGAGTACTGGTGGGACCGCGTAGAGCTCGTGTACGAGGGCGCGAATATTCGTCCGGTGGTGTTCCGCACCGAGTGGTCCACGGGCAACTTCTAGCATGGCAAGCGACTCGACGGCGAGGCCTCGCTGCGCGTGCGGCTGCAGCCGCACTACGAGCTCACGCGCGAGCTCGAGCGCAACGACATCGATATCCCGGAAGGGGCCTTCGTGGCGCACACGGCACGGATGCGTGCCGACTACGCGATCAACCCGCGACTCACCCTCACCGGCTTCCTGCAGTATGACGATCAGTCGGACCGGGCGGCGCTGAACGCACGGATGCGCTGGACGCCGCGGCCGGGCTCCGACCTGTTCGTGGTGTGGAACTCCGTGTGGCCCATGGAGCCGCGGCAGGCGTTTGCGTTCACCAGGCCGCAGCGCGGGGCGCTGGTGGTGAAGTACACGCACTACCTGCGGATCTGACGTTCCGTTGGGCCGATGCGCGAGGGGCGCCCGGCCCTCGGGCCGCCCCCCCGCCG
>JAYQOZ010000014.1:0-16160 GCA_038145035.1 Gemmatimonadaceae bacterium
CCCCCATCGCGGACCCGCTGAGGGCCACGGCCGAGGCCGCGAGCACCACTGCGCGCCGCACCGTGCGGCGCGAGATGCCCATGAGGCGGAGCGCCCCGACGTCACGGCGGCGCTCGTCCACCTTGAGCAGCGTGATGCAGAGCAGGAAGATGGCGCTGGCCACGATGGTGATCACCCCGATGGCGCGGTGAAAGCGGTTTACCACGCGAAACGTCGCGCTGGTCTCGACCGCGACCTCGGCGGCGGGATACGCACGGAAGCCAAACGCGAGGCGATTGATCCGGGTCACCGCATCCTGCACGGCGGCGGAATCCGCCGCGGTGGCCACGGCGAAGCGTCCGACGCGGTCCCCGGTGCCGGTCAGCGACTGCAGGTGATCGAGATGCAGGCGCACGCGGTATTCGTTGCGCGCAATCTCACTGGGGTCGGCGCTGCGCTGCGTGATGGCCGCGATCGAAACCGTGTCGCCCGGCTGGCCGGCCACGGGCGTGAGCACCACGCGGTCGCCGACGGCTAGTCCCGCGACTGCGGCCAGGCGTTCATCAATGGTGATGCCGCGCGGCAACCCCTGCGCCGTGGCCGTCCAGGGCACGCAGGTCAGGGCAATCAGCAGGGCAGGCAGGCATCGCACGATCAGCGGATGAACACACGGGCCGCGACGTTCGTGCCAACCACCTGCGTGCTGCCTTCCACGCTGAGCGTGATCGGTCCGTCGAAGGGCGCGCGGACATCCACGCGGACGCGGGCGCCCGGCCGGATCCCGATGCCGTCGAGGAAGCGGAGGAACGCCGGATCGCGGTCCGACATCCGCACGACCGTGACCTCCTCGCCCACGGCCACGCCGAGCAGCGGCTCCAGGCGGGACTCGTCCACCGTGCCATCGGGGCCCGGAATCGGCGCGCCGTGGGGATCCTCGGTGGGGTTGCCGATCGCCGCCGCCATGCGCGTGACGAGTTCGTCGCTGGCGGCGTGCTCGAGGCGCTCCGCTTCGTCGTGCACGTCGTCCCAGCCGAAGCCGAGGCGCTGGACGAGATAGCTCTCGATGATGCGATGGCGGCGAATGAGCTGCAGGGCGGCGGTGCGGCCCGCGTCGCTCAGCCGCGACCCCTTGTAACGCTCCGACTCGACGAGCCCGAGACGCGAGAGCCGCTGGATCATGCCGGTGACGCTGGCCGGTGCGATGCCGAGTCGCGCGGCGATGTCGTTCGTGCCTGCGGAGCCGGCGCGCTGCTCAAGCTCGTAGATGGCCTTGAGGTAATCCTCGGCCTGGCCGGTGAGTGTCGGGCGGTCGGATTCGGAGTTCGGCATTGACAGAAAGTTAGGATAGCCTAATATTAGTTCAACTATTAGGATGTCCTAAATCCTGAATCTTGTGATACGAATTGCTGTTCTGCTCGCCCTGCTTGTCCCCCTCGGGGCCGAACTGCCGGCGCAGGCTCGGCCCGTGCCTGACTCCGCGCGAGTGAGAGCGCTTCGCGACTCGCTGCGCGCAGACTCGGCGCGACGCATCCAGTCCGTACAGGTCACCGCGACCTTCGCCCCGACCCGCGTGCTCGATGCCCCGCAGCCGGTCTCCGTGCTCGGCGGAGCGGAACTCCGCCGTGCGCAGGGCGCCGCCGTCGGTGACCTGCTCGAGCAGCTGCCGGGCGTGCGCTCGCTCTCGATGACCACCGGCATCGGGAAGCCGGTCATCCGCGGGCTCACCCACAACCGCATCGTCACGCTCGACAACGGCCAGCGCACGGAAACGCAGCAGTGGGGACACGACCACTCCCCGAACGTGGAGACGGCGAACGCCGAGCAGGTGGAGGTGATCAAGGGTCCCGCCAGCGTGCTCTACGGCAGCGATGCGCTGGGGGGCGTGGTGAATGTGATTGCGCCCGCATTGCCGGACGCGCGGGGCGAGTCGCCGTTCCTGCGCGGTCGGCTGACCACGGCCTACAACACCAACGTGCAGGGGCCGGACGCGACCCTGCGGCTCGAGGCCGCACGCGGAGGGCTTGGCGCACGCCTCGCAGCCACCGGCCGGCTCACCGGCGACATGCGCGCGCCAAGCGGCGTGCTGCGCAACACCGAGAACCGTACGCACAACCTCGACGGCAGCGTCGGGGCCAGCGGCGAGCACGGGCGGGTGTCCCTGCGCTACGCGCAGCGCGAGGAGCGCATCGAGATCTTCGACGATCCCGTGGCGGTGCCCGGCTACACGGGCTTCCAGTTGCTCTCCACCGGTCGCGGGACGTTCGAGGCGGAGCGTTCGCTCGGCACGTCGGGGGCGCGCCTGCAGACCCAGCTCGGCCTCGAACGCAACTTCCGGCGCGAGTACGCCGCTGCCAACGCGACGGACATCGCGCTCGGGCTGCTGATCAGGACCGCGACCGGCTTCGTGCACCTGCATCACACGGCGCTGGGACCATTCAGCAGCGGCACGGTCGGCGTGTTCGCGATGGACAGTCGCTTCGAAAAGCACGGGCTGTCCACGCTGATCCCAAACTCGCGATCGCGAGGCCTGGCTGTCTATGCGCTGGAGCACGCGGAACGCGGTCGTTGGCGCGGCACGGTCGGCGCGCGCTGGGACCTGCGTGACCTCTCGGTGGAGGACGACGTCGCCCTCGGACTCGCCGCGCATGCACAGTCACACCAGGCCGTGACCGGTTCGACGGGTGTCGCCTACCGGCTCTCCCCGACGGCCTCGCTGGTCGCGAGCGTCGGACGCGGTTTCCGCGCCCCGGCGGCCCCGGACCTCTATGCGAACGGCTTCCACGAGGGCACGCGCGCCTATGAGCGCGGCAACCCCTCGCTCGGCGTCGAGACGTCGCTCAATACGGACCTCGGCGTCCGCCTCGAAGGCGCCCGGCTCACCGGCGAGCTGAGCGTCTTCCGCAACGCGATCGACGACTACATCTACCTACGGCCCTTCGGCACGGGTGCCGCAGCCTTCGATTCACTGGAAGTCGTGCAGGGCAACGCGCTGCTCCAGGGCGTCGAGGCACGCGCCGCCTGGCGCGCCCTGCCCTGGCTCACGCTGCAGGGCGCCGGCGATCTCGTGCACGGCACGAACACCACGGTGGAGGTGCCACTCACCTTCGTGCCGCCGCCGCGGGTGCAGCTGGGGGCGCGGCTCGAGCGCCGGCGGCTCGGCGCGGGCCTGGTGCGGCCCTGGCTGAGCGTGCAGGGCGAATACAACTGGCGGCAGGCGCGGCTGGATCCGCGCGACGTCGCGCCGCCCGGCTACGCACTCTGGCAGCTCGGCGCCGGCGGCACGCTGCTGCTCGGCTCGCGCGTGCTGATCGTCGATGCCGCCGTCCGGAACCTGTTCGACACCAGGTTCCGGAGCTTCATGAGCCGCTACAAGGAGTTTGCGGACGGGACCGGGCGGGCGGTCGTGCTGCGGCTGACGACGGAGTTCTGAGGTCGGCGGCACATGGCAGACCGGCACTCGACTTCCGAACCGGGGGGGTCGGTAGATTGCGGGAGGCCCATTCCCGAATCCGCCTGCGCATGTCCGTCGTCCACGACCTGATCCATCTGCTCGAACTCGAGCCGCTCGAGCACAACATCTACCGCGGCCTCAATCGCGACGTCGGCACCGGCCGTGTCTTCGGCGGGCAGGTCTTTGCCCAGGCGCTTATGGCTGCCCGCCGCACCGTCGCGGAGGGACGCGAAGCCCACTCGGTGCACGGCTATTTCCTGCGCGAGGGCGACACCAGGGCGCCAATCGTGTACTTCGTGGACCGCCCCCGCGATGGCCGCTCCTTCACCTCGCGGCGCGTCACCGCCATCCAGCACGGCGAGGCGATCTTCCACCTCTCGGCCTCCTTCCACATCAGCGAGCCTGGCCTCAATCACCAGACGCCGATGCCCGCGGTGCCCGCTCCCGAGGATTGCCCGGAGGAACTGGAGCTCATTCGCGCCAACGCGGACCGGATCCCGGTGTCGCGACGTGCAATCCTCACGCAGGACCGCCCGTTGGAGCTGCGCCTCATCTCGCCGCGCGATCCATTCCGAAAGCCCGAGTCCCTGCCGCCGGAGGAGGCGCGGCGCATGGTGTGGTTCCGCATCCGCGAGCGCATCCCGGACGCCCAGATGGTGCATCACGCGGTGCTGGCCTACGCCTCGGACTACGGCTTCCTGCCGACGGCCCTGCATCCGCACGGCGTGTGGTGGCGCGACGAGCGGCTCATCATCGCCTCCCTGGACCACACGCTGTGGCTGCATCGGCCCTTCCGCGCCGACGAGTGGCTGCTATACGTGAGCGACACGCCCAGCGCGTTCGGGGCGCGTGGCTTCGTGCGCGGCCAGGTGTTCACCCGCGACGGCACGCTCGTGGCGAGCGCGGCGCAGGAAGGCCTGATCCGCGTGGTGGACAAGGACAGGCCGTGAACGAGCAGCTCGCCACCGGGATCGCGTACTTCGTCGTCTTCCTGTTCTCGACTACGCTGCACGAGGCCGCGCACGCCTGGGCGGCGCTACGCGGTGGCGATCCCACGGCCTATCACGGCGGCCAGGTCTCGCTGGACCCGATGCCGCACATCCGACGCGAGCCCTTCGGCATGGTGATCCTGCCGCTGCTCACGTCGGTCACGATGGGCTGGCCGTTCGGCTACGCCAGCGCGCCGTACGATCCACGCTGGGCGGCACAGTACCCGCGCCGCGCCGCGCTGATGGCACTGGCCGGCCCGGCCGCCAACCTGCTGCTGGTGCTCCTGGCGCTCGCCGCGCTCCGTGCCGGGGCGATGGCAGAGCTCTTCTTCCCGCCGGAGCGCGCCACCTTTGGGATGCTGGCCGCCACCGATGCCGGCGCCGCCTGGGATGCGGCGGGTCGGATGCTGAGCATCGTCCTCTCGCTCAACCTGCTGCTCTTCGTGTTCAACCTGCTGCCGGTGCCACCGCTCGACGGCTCCGCCGCGATCACTCTGCTGATGACCCGTCGCGTGACGGCACAGTATCAGCGCTTCATCTGGGGCACGCCGATCCTCGGCTTTCTTGGGATCTTCGTGGCCTGGCAGCTCTTCCCGGCCGTGTTCGGTCCGGTGTTCACCGCCGCCATCAGCCTGATCTACCCCGGCGTCGCCTACGGCTGAGTGCGGCCGAACTGCGCGTTGTAGCGCCAGGCCGCGCGGGCGAGGAATCCGTCCGCACGGAACTGGAGCGGCACGCTGAGCGCGAGCGACGCCGCGCCGGCGGTCATCCACAGCTTCGCCGCCGCATCCGAGCCCTGCGCGCCCGCGGCCCGCGCGGCGCCGGCGACGACGGCGATCGCGCCGAAGTTCGTGAGCGTCGTCGCCACCCAGCGCGTGCGCACCGCCCGGCGCCCCAGCGCCTCGGCCTCCGGCACGCCGGCGAACGCACCTTCAAGACTGCCCGGCAGGAAGAAACCCAGCGTGGCCACATGCGCCTCGTCGGCGCCGCGCACGACGGCGAGCCCGTTCCAGCGCGGCACCACATTGAGCGCGCAGCGCTCATAGCTGCAGGCCGAGGGCCGCGCGGTGTCCTGCGCCTGCGCCCCTGCGCGCTGCGGGACCGCCAGCAGTAGCAGGAGTGCAGCCGCAGCCTGCGGCGCGAACCTGCGCCAGAGCAGCCAGCTCACGAGCCAGCCAAGCCCCGCGGCGAAGACGATGTCACTCACGAAATGCGCGCGATGCAGCACCCGCGTGACGGCGCAGCCCGCGGCCAGCGCAAAGCCGATCCAGCGTGCGCGCGGAAAGAGGCGCGCCAGCATCGCCGCGCCGCCGAAGGCGACCGCGGTGTGCGAGCTCGGAAACGCGAGTCCGCCGGCGCTCCATGTCCGCTCGTCCCACGGACGGAAGCCATAGAGCCCGTCGTGCACCGCTGGCCGCTCCCGTCGCACGACAATCTTGAGGATCTCCGCCAGTGCCCCGGCCAGCGTCGGCGACCAGAAGAGCAGCCAGGCGCGTCGCCGTGCCACCGGCCGCCGCGCGGGATCGCTGCCCTCCTGCAGGCCGACCGCGAGCGCGAGGAGGATCCAGGTCCCGCTGAAGCCCATCACCCGCAGCAGCTTGCCGAGGTCGCTGTCGTAGACGGTCGGCGCGTGGAACAGGTCGAAGACGGTCTTGTCCACCAGCAGTGCCACGGCGGTCGCCGTGAGCGTGATGGCCAGCGCGGTCCAGCCCGCGCGCGCGCCTGCCTGTTCCTGCACGTTCATCGCCACGCCTCGGCAAAGGTCGAGAGGATGCGCTCGGTCATCCCCCACACGGTGAAGTCGCCTAACTGGTATGCGTCCACCTGCAGGTGAACGTCCCGCACCCGCACCGTGGTCACGATGCGCGTCTCCGGCGCGAAGAGCGCACCGACCCGCACCCAGCGGCACTCGGCCACCTCGTCGTTGGCGATGAGCGCCGGCGCGGCGTGCAGCGCGACCACGTACGGCCGCACGATGATCGGCGGCAGCACCGGCGTGCGGGGCCGCAGCTCATCGAGCGCACCGAGCACGCGTCCGTGCGCGCGCACGTCGACGCCGACCTCCTCCACCGTCTCGCGCAGGGCGGTCTCCTCGAGCGAGGCGTCGCCACTGGACCAGCGCCCGCCGGGCAGGCCGACCTGCCCGCTCCAGGGATCGCCCTCGCGCGTGGCGCGGCGGATCAGCAGGAGCTCGAGATCGTCACCGGCCTCGCGCAGCAGCAGCGCCACCGCGGCCTCGTGGAACGGTTCATCGCGCTCGGCCAGGGCGGCCGGCCGCGCGGATATCGCCCGCGTAAGGCGCGCCAGCGCCTCACTGCCGGACGCGGGCGCGGTCACCTCAGGCCTCGACCGGCGCGCCGATCTGCACCCAGCCGCGCCAGCCTTCCTTCATGCTCGCGACGTCCGTGTAGCCCATCTGCTGCATCACGTCGGCGGCGAAGGCCGAGCGGTTTCCGCTTGCGCAGTAGATCACGATCTTGGCGCCCCGCTGCGGGATCAGCGCCTCGATCTTGGTCTCGAGATTTCCGCGCTCGAGCACCAGCGCTCCGGGCAGGCGGCCGAGGTTGGTCTCCTTCGGCTCGCGCACGTCGAGCAGGATCGGCGCGTCCGGCGCGCCGAGCGAGGCGGCCACCTCGCGGACACCGACTTCACGGATGCGGGACTTGGCCTCGGCAATGAGGTCGGCGGCGGTCTTGTAGGACATGGGGCGCGGGGAAATCGGGAGCGTCGAGCGGGTCGGGGGCGCCCGGGAAAGATAATCGTGCCCGCAGGACCGTTCCTTTCGTGACAGATTTCGGAATGTCGCTGACGCTTCAGGTTCTCATCGCGCTGCTCGCCGGCCTTGGCCTCGGACTCGGCCTTGCCGGCGCCGAGGGCGGCTTCGCTGCCACAACGCTGGCCGTGCTCGAGCCCATCGGCACGCTGTTCATCAACGCGATCCGGATGACCGTGATCCCGCTGGTGACCGCGACGCTGATCGTCGGCGTGAGCTCCGCTCCGGATCCGAAGGCGGTCGGTCGCATCGGCGCGCGTTCACTCGTGCTCTTCGTGGTGGTGCTGACCCTGGCCTCGGGCCTCGGCGTCGCGCTCGGCGCGCCGCTGCTGGCGGCGTTCCCGCTCGACCCGGCAGCGGTCGATGCGCTGCGCGCGACGGCCGTGAGTGCCGGCGAGGGGCTGGTCTCCGGCGGCAAGGTGCCGACGGTCACCGAGTGGCTGCTGTCGCTGGTGCCCACGAACCCCATCAAGTCCGCCGCCGAAGCCGCGATGCTGCCCCTGATCGTGTTCTCGGTGCTGTTTGCCGCGGCGCTCACGCGCGTCGCCCCGGAACGGCGCCTGGCGGTGCGCGCGGTGTTCGCGGGCATCCAGGACGCCTCGCTGGTGCTCGTGCGCGCCATCCTCGCCACCGCACCGATCGGGGTGTTCGCGCTGGCCGTCCCGCTGGCGGCGCGGATGGGCGTCGCCGCCGCCGGTGCGCTCGTGGGCTACATCGTGATCGTGAGCGCCATCTGCGTGGTGTTCATGGCGGGCATCCTGTATCCGGCCGCGGTACTGATCGGCCGCATCTCGCTGCTGGAGTTCGCCAAGGCCTCGCTGCCCGCGCAGGGTATCGCCTTCAGCTCACGCTCCTCGCTGGCCGCGCTGCCGGCGATGCTCGAGAGCGTGCACGACACCCTGCGACTGCCCAAGGTCATCGGCAGCTTCTTCATTCCGCTGGCGGCGAGCATGTTCCGCGCCGGTGCCGGCATCGGCCAGACGGTCGGTGTGCTGTTCATCGCCAAGCTCTACGGCGTGGACCTTGGCACGGCCCAGCTGCTCACCATCGCCGTGACCAGTGTCATCACCTCGTTCAGCGTGCCGGGCGTGCCGGGCGGATCGATCCTCGTGATGATCCCGGTGCTGATGGCCGCGGGCATCCCCATCGAGGGCATCGGCATCCTGCTCGGCGTGGACACCATCCCCGACATGTTCCGCACCACCACGAACGTGACGGGCCATATGGCGGCGTCGGTGATCCTGGCCCGGGGAGAGCGTGACGGCTGAGTCCTGGCCGGCGCTGTTCGGCGCCGGGCTATGGGTGCTGGCGCTGCTGGCCACGGTCCTGCGCTTCCTCGACTCGAAGCGCCTGGACGAGTACGCGCCCGTCCCCGACGCGGACGCACCGTTGGTGAGCGTGATCATCCCGGCACGGAACGAGGCCCGCAACATCGGGCCCTGCCTGCGCAGCCTGCTCGCGTCGCGCTATCCGGCGCTCGAGGTGCTGGTGGTGGATGACCACTCGAGCGACGGCACCGGCGCACTGGCCCGCGAAATCGCGGCCGAGGACGCGGCGCGCCACGGCGGCAGGGGGCGCGTGCGGGTCCTCGATGGGCCCCCGCTGCCTGAGGGCTGGTTCGGCAAGCAGTGGGCCTGCCACAGCGGCGTGGCGGAGGCACGAGGCCCGCTGCTCTGCTTCACCGATGCCGATACGCGGCACGGGCCGGAGTTGCTCTCGCGAGCCGTCGGCGCCATGCGCGCCCGTGGCGCGGCCCTGTTCACGGTGGCCGGCGCACAGGAAACCGTGACCTTCTGGGAGAAGGTCGTGCAGCCCTTCGTCTTTGCCGTCCTGCTCTCGCGCTACGGTGGCACGGAGTCCATGAGCCGCTCCACGCGCCCGCTGGGCAAGATCGCGAACGGGCAGTTCCTGCTGACCTCGCGCAAGGCCTACGCCACCGCCGGCGGACACGAGGCGGTGCGCGCCCACGTCGCCGAGGACCTGCGGCTGGCCCAGCACTACACGGCGCTCGGCCTCCCGGTGCACATGGTGCTCGCCCAGGACCACTTCTCGACGCGGATGTACACGTCGCTCGGCGAGATCCGCCGCGGCTGGGGCAAGAACGTGTACGCCGCGGGTCGCGACACGCTGCCGCTGGGCCGCGTGGGCCGCGCGATTTTCCCCTTCATCTTTCCGGTGCCCTTCCTTCTGCCGCTGATTCCGCCGCTGGCGCTGCTGCTGGGTTGGCTGGGTCCGCTCGGCCCGGCTGCCCTGCTCTTCGGGAGCATCACGACGGTTGCGTCGCTGCTCTACTGGATGGGCGCCTACCGGTACGCGCGGGTCGGCGCGCTGTGGGGACTCACGTTCCCGCTCGCGGCGGCGGTGTTGACCGGCATCAGCATCGAGGCCGCCTGGCGCGGCAGCCGGGTGGCGTGGAAGGGGCGCAACTACGTCTCGAGGCCGGTTCACTGATGTCGCGTCCCGATTACGCCGTGCTCTTCGATCTCGACGGCACGCTGGTGGATTCCATCGGCCTGCTGATCGCGAGCATGGAGTACGCGTTCGACGGCCGGAGTCGCCGGCCCAGCGTGCCCGAGTGGACCGCGATGATCGGCACGCCGCTCGATGCGATGCTGGGGCATTGGGCCGAAGGCCCCGGCGATGTGGAGCGGCTCCGTGCGCGCTACCGTGAGCACCAGCTGGAGCATCACGACCGGATGGTGAGCGCGTATCCGGGGACGGTGGACGCGGTGCGGGAACTCCACGCGGCGGGCGTGGCGCTGGCGGTCGTGACGTCGAAGATGGAAGTCGGTGCGCGGCGGGCGCTACGGCTCATCGACGTCGAACACTGCTTCAGCGCCGTGATCGGCATCGAGGCGACCACACGGCACAAGCCGGAGCCGGAGCCCGTGCTGCACGCGCTGGAGCGCCTCGCCATTCCCGCGATGCGGGCGGTGTTCATCGGCGACTCGACGCACGACATGTACGCCGGCGCGGCGGCGGGCGTGACGACGGCGGCGGCGCTCTGGGGGCCGTACTCGCGCGAACAGCTGGAGCCGTCGCGACCCGGGCACTGGCTCAGCGGCGTGCACGAGGTCACGCCGCTGGTGGCCCGACTCCGGGGCCGCTAGCGCTCCTGCCCCTCCACGGGGATCCCAGCGCGCTCCGCCCGCTCCGACAGCAGCTTGGCCTGGAAGCGCTGCCCCTCGCCGATCCGCTCGAGCTCGATCGCCATCGCGTCCACGCTCTGCTGCAGCTGCTGCATCTGCCGCTGCACCTCGTCGCCACGGACCAACGACCGGTCCGAGCGCCGCTCAATCAGTCGCGCGATCAGACGGATGATCGGATAGCCAAGGATGATCGCGACCAGCGATCCGAAGACGACCTCGAGGATCGGCACCACCTCGGGCGGGATATCCGATTGCCGATACGGCGGCGGCTGCACGATCACGGCCTCGCCGGCCTGGTTCTGCCGGACCTCCTGGAGGGCCTCGCGCACGGCAATGGCCGCCTCGCGGGCCGCCTCAGAGGCCGTCTGGTTCACCTGCGGAGCAGGCGCAGCGGCGCCGGTGGGGCCTCCCGCCTGGGCCGGAACGGCGGGTACCGGGGGAACAGGCGCCGTCGGCGCGGGGGAGCTGCTGCCAGTCTGCTGAAAGTCTGCGGTCATCGGGGGTTCCTCAATGGGGCTGCCTGTCCTACGGCGCTCGCCCCGGGGAAGTGTCGGAGACAATATCCGACAGGCCCGGGGCGGCGGCTAGCATCCCCGTGGCGGAAACCCTGACGCAAACCTGCGCGTCGGGAGGTTCAAACCATTCCCCGCCCCCACCCATCCAATCGGGCGTGACAAGCTTGCACGCCGCATGACACTCTCCCTGAGCATTCCCCGCTCTCCCGCCTCGTCCGGCATCGCCGACGACGTCGCCCTCGCCGCGCGCGGCGATCGGCAGGCGTTCGAACGGCTCTACCGGAGCCACGTGAAGCGCGTCTTCTCGGTCTGTGTGCGCATGGTGGGAGATCGCGGGAAGGCGGAGGAACTCACCCAGGACGTGTTCGTGAGGGCCTGGGAGAAGCTGGGGACCTTCCGGGGCGACGCGCAGTTCGGCACCTGGCTGCACCGGCTCACGGTGAACGTGGTGCTGAACGATCGCGAAGCCGAGGGACGGCGGCGCAGGCGGATGGACGACGGCGTGGAGGACATGGACGTGAGCGCCACGGGTGACGTGCGACCGCTACCGGTCCCCGGACTGTCGCTGGACCTGGAGGCGGCCATCGCGGCGCTTCCACCCGGGGCACGCAAGGTCTTCGTGCTCCACGACGTCGAAGGCTACACCCACGAGGAAATCGGCGAGCTGATGGGCGTGACCGCCGGGGGCTGCAAGGCCCAACTGCACCGCGCCCGGATGCTGCTGCGGAGGATGCTGACCCAATGACCGCCAAACACGACCACAACATCGAAGACGAGCGGCACCGCGCGACCTGTGCGGCCTGCCGCACGCTCTGGGCGGAACTCGACGCCATCAGCGCCGAGGCGGCCGAGCTGAGCGACCTTGCACCGTCCCGCGATCTCTGGGCGGGCATCGAGGCCCGGCTGGGACTCCAGCCAGCCGCCGTCGCTGACGTCGATGCCGTCGCCGGCAGCATCCGGCCGCGCTGGCGCCCCACAAGCATCGTGCAGCTCGCGGCGGCCGCCGCGCTGCTGGTGGCCGTGACCTCTGGCATCACCTGGCGGCTCGCCAGCGACCGCGGCGCCACGCTCGCCTTCAATGAGCAGGCCCTGCCGGACGCCGATCCCGAGCAGTCCGCCATCTATCTCGCGTCGCTGAACGCCAGCGTCACGCAGATGGACCGTGAGATCGCCTCGCTGCAGGCCCTCGTGGCCGAGCGGCGCAGCGAGCTCGACCCGCGCACCATCGCAGTCCTCGAAGCCAACCTCACGATCATCGACGCCGCTATCCGCGAGAGCCGCGAAGCGGTCGCCGCCGACCCCTCCAGCCAGTTCCTGGCCTCGCAGTTCACGCGGGCCTACTCCAGCAAGATCACCCTCCTGCGGGACGCGGCCACGCTCCCGACCGGTACCTGATGATGCGACGCAACTCCCGACTCCTGCGCGCGGCCCTGCTCCTGGCCGCGCTCCCCACCCTCGCCGCCGCGCAGGGCGATGGCGACCGCGTGGACACCACGCTGGTGCTCGATCGCGGCGGCCTCGTGCAGCTCGACGGCGTGGCCGGCGAGGTCCGCGTCACCGGCAGCGACCGCCGCGACGTCAAGATCGACGCGACCATCGAGCGCGGCCGATTCGAACTCACGACGTCCAGCGGGCGCATCGCCCTGCGCACGCGCTCCGCGAGCGGACGTCAGACCGGTGCGCGAATGGACGTAGCGGTGCCGGTCGGCACCCGCCTGCGCATCGGCACCGTGTCCGGCACCGTCACCGTGCGGGGCTCGATGGGTGAGGTCATCGTGAGGTCCACCAGCGGCAGTGTCGAAGTGACAGGCGCCCGCGAGCGGCTGGAAGTGAACTCCGTGTCCGGCGAAATCGAGGTGAACGACGCGACGGGTCGCATCGCACTCGAGAGCGTCAGCGGCGGCATCACGGCCGAGGACGTCGAGGGCGACCTCACGGCCGAGGCAGTGAGCGGCGACGTCGACATCCGGCGTGCCCGGCTCCGTGAACTCGGCGCCAAGGTGCTGAGCGGCAGCATCCGCTACGACGGCAGCCTCGCCGCCAACGGCACCTATCGCCTCAACGCGCACTCCGGCAGCGTCACCATGGTGCTGCCGGCCAACAGCTCCGCGGCGCTGTCGCTCGAGACCTTCAGCGGGCGCATCAACTCCGAGTTCCCGCTCACGCTGCAACCGGGCGAGACCGGCCCACGTAGGGGACGTCGGATGGAGTTCACGCTCGGCCAGGGCGGTGCCCAGATCACGGCCGGCGCATTCAGCGGCAGCATCTACATCCGCCGCGGCGCGGCGACTACCCGGTAACGGACGATGACAACTCTTCTTCGCAGTCTCACGGTCGGCGCAGCCCTCCTGCTTGTCGCCGCCCCGCTCTCCGCACAGGACAGCGAGACCTTCAAGTGGTCCAGCACGCTCGCCGAGGGGCGTACGATCTACCTGCACAACGTGAATGGCGCGGTGCGCTTTCAGGTCGGCAGCGGCAACGCCGTGCAGGTGGAGGCCGTGAAGCGCTCGCGGCGCGGCAATCTCGACGAAGTGCGCATCGAGACCCGCGAGTCCGGCGGGAACATCATCATCTGCGCGCTGCGCTCCGAGGATGCCACCTGCACCCAGGACGGCATCCGCGGCGAGCGCAATCGCGACCGGATGCGAGGCGACAACGTGTCGGTGGAGTTCACCGTGACCGTGCCGCGGCATGCGCGCATCGAGGCAGGCACCGTGAACGGCGACGTGGAGATTCCGGAGGTCTCGGGCTCCGTGCGCGCCTCGACGGTGAACGGCGACGTGGAAGCACGCTCGTCGGAAGGTCGCGTGCAGGCCAGCACCGTCAATGGCTCCATTACGGTCGGCGGCAAGATCGACGGCGGAGTGGAGTACAGCACCGTGAACGGCAGCATCACGATCGACCTGCCGGCCGACGCCAGCGCCGACGTGGACCTGAGCACGGTGAACGGCCGCATCGCGACCGAGTTCCCGATCACGTTCGACGGCACCATCGACCCGCGGCGCATTCGCGCCTCGCTGGGCAGCGGCGGCCCGACGCTGCGCGCCCGGACGGTGAACGGCAGCATCCGGATCCGGAAGCAGTAGGTCGGGTCACGGCACCCGCGCGGGTCCCGACCGCCCCGCGAAACAGGCGGACATACGGCTCCGTAGGATTGGGCGTCCCCCGAACCTTCGGAGCCGTTGATGTCTGCCCGTGTCTCAGCCCTCGTGTTGCTCGTCGCCATCGCTGCCTGCGACAGCTCCAGGCCCAAAGGACCACAGCAGTCGGATCCCGAGGCACTGCGTTACGCCGCCCCCATGACGGCCGGGCAGTCGCTCTACATTCGCAACGGGCGCGGATCGATTACCGTGGAGCCCTCCGCCGATGATTCCGTGCGCGTGCACGGCACGCTGCTCTGGCGCGGCGACAGCCGACGGCCCGACGGCGTTGTGCTCACCGTCGGCAGCGTGTCCGATGGCGCGCTGGTCTGCGCCCAGTTCGAAGGGGGCTCCTGCACGACCGGCGATTACCAGATCAAGTCCAATCGCCTGAACATCTTCGGGGACCTCGACGTGAAGGTGGACTTCGTGGTGCAGGTGCCGACCGGCGTGCGCCTCGACCTCATCGGCGTAGACACCCGGATGCTCTCGGCCTCGACCGCGCCGGTGAAGGCCCGAACGGTGAACGGCAGCATCACGGTCGTCACCTCCGTGGGTCCCGTACACGCCGGCACCGTCAATGGAAGCGTGGACGCCCGCATGACCACGCTGAGCGGCAGCGACTCCGTCGTCGCCAAGTCTCTGAACGGCGATGCCTGGGTGTTCCTGCCGGAGGCCGCCGCCGTGACGGTGGACGCCGCGACCACCAACGGCCGCCTGGTCACCGACTTCCCGGCGTTCGTCAGCGGCTCGAGCAGCCGCAAGTCGCTGACCGGCACCCTGAACGGCGGTGGGACGCCCGTGCGGATTCGCACGCTCAACGGGAAGGTCGGCCTGGGGCGCCTGGACTCGCTCGGGCGTTCCAGCCTGCAGCCCTAGCCGGGGCCGCCCACCCTCCTGACCCGGCCGGGGACCGGGGCGTATATTTCGCCCCGGACCCTCCCCGGACGTGTCACGCATGGATCAGACTTTCCCGCAGACCGGCATCCTGGTGCGCACCGGCGCCGAGCGCGCCACGCTCGTGCGCCGCACCTATCTCCTCGTGCTCGGCGGCGTCGCGCTCACGATCGTCGGCGTCGGCTTCACGTTTACGCAGCCGGCCCTGCTGAGCCTCGTCGCCCGGCATCCCTTCCTGACCTTCCTCGCGTCGCTGCTGCCGCTGTTCCTGGCCAAGCGCGCGCGCACGCAGTATCCGGCCAACATCGGCCTCACGCTGCTGTTCACGTTCACCATCGGCGTGTGGCTCTCGCCGCTGATGCTGTACTACTCCCAGACGGCACCCGGCGTGATCGGCCAGACGGCCGCGCTTACCTTCTCGGCCTTCGGCGTGCTCACGGCGTATGCCTGGATTTCCAAGCGCGACTTCAGCGCCTGGGGCGGGTTCTTTGTCGTTGGCCTCTGGGTGCTGATTGCGACGTCGCTCCTGAACCTCTGGTTCCGGAACGAGTCGGCGGCGCTCTGGCTCAGCGGGATGACCGTGCTGGTCTTCAGCGGCCTGCTGGTGTTCGACACCTGGCGCATCCGCAACGTGTACGGCCCTGACGAGTACGTGGACGCCGCGGTGGCGATCTATCTCGACCTGCTCAACATGTTCCTCGCCATCCTGCACCTGCTCGGCGGACGGCGGGACTGAGTCAGGCGGCGACGGCGCCGTCCACCAGCGCCGCGAGCTCAAAGTCGAGGGCGGTCAGTCCCCCTTGGTCGTGCGTGGACAGCGTGACAACCACGCGGTTGTAGCGGACGTCCAGGTCCGGGTGGTGTTCCAGCCCCTCAGCGGGTGCCACCAGCCGCTGTACGAAGGCCACGGCGTCGGGGAATGCCGCGAACGTGAAGGTGCGGCTGATCGCCTCACCCCGGCGCTCCCAGCCGGGCAGTCCCGCGAGTCGCTGGGTGATGTCTGCGTCAGACAGTCGAGTGGGTCTGGCCATTCAGGTACGCTCCGGTGCCGGTCGTCGCCAAGTTGCCGCCGGTTCCGCTTACGTTCAAGCGTTGGCATCGTCCAACGCGTAGCTGAGGAGGCCGCTGCCGTAAACGGCGGCGCCTCCTCTACCCGGATTTCCCGAGGCCTCGTGACCTCTGCCGATTCGCTGTCCCTCATCCGTCGTGGCCTGCTGGCGCTGCTGGTCTTCGGCTGCGTCGGCCTGCTCGGCGAGCTGCTGCTGAT
>JAYQOZ010000015.1:0-454 GCA_038145035.1 Gemmatimonadaceae bacterium
GACGCCTCGCGGCGTCGTGATGGCCTCACGCAGCTGACGAACCTCGCGCTGGTGGCCAGCGTGCTCGCGCTGGCCCTGGACCGCTCGGAGTCACTCGCCCAGGGCGTGATGTTCTTCGTCGGCGTGTCGGTGAGCATCGCCCTGCTCTGGGGCGCCGCCCATCTGCTGACGCGGCTCACGCGCCGGCTGACCTCGCCGGCCTGGCCCTACGTGTTCCGCCAGGGCATCGCGAACCTGCACCGCCCGCACGCGCAGACGCAGTCGGTGGTGCTGGCGCTGGGTTTCGGCAGCTTCCTGGTCACGACGATCATCCTCGTGCAGGCCAACCTGCTCAGGGCCTTCGACGTCACGGCCGCAAACTCGCGCGGCAACCTGGTGTTCTTAGACGTGCAGGAGGATCAGCGGCCCGAGCACGCGGCGCTGATCCGCGACGGCCCCGACATGATCGTCACCG
>JAYQOZ010000015.1:464-1077 GCA_038145035.1 Gemmatimonadaceae bacterium
TTTTTTTTTTTTGCGGTGGTGTCGCAGCCCCGCCCCGCGCTGGGGGCGCTTCTCCGCGACGGCGGCGAGATGATCGTCTCCGAGACGCCAATCGTCACGATGCGCTTTTCCGGGGCCAACGGCCTCGATGCCGCCGGCTGGGCCGCCAAGCAGGGCATGCCGGCCCGCAACTGGGCGCTGCGGCGCGAGTATCGCTCCACGTACCGGGACAGCATCGTGCCCACCGAGACGCTGCTCGAGGGCAAGTGGTTCGGTGAGCGCGAGCTGCCGTCGGGCGTGGCCGAGGTCTCGCTGGAGCGTGACATCGCCGGGGAGCTCGGGGTGGCCATCGGCGACACGCTCAGCTGGGATGTGCAGGGCGTGCCGGTGCGCGCGGTGCTGAGCAGCATCCGTGAAGTCGACTGGGGGCGCTTCGAGCCCAACTTCTTCGCCGTATTCTCCCCGGATGCCATCCGCAGCGCACCACAGCAGTTCGTCACCATCGCGGCCGTGGAGTCCGACAGCGCCGTGGGCCTCCTGCAGCGCGAGTCCGTGCGTCGCTTCCCCAACGTCTCGAGCATCGATCTCTCGCTGGTGCGAAAGACCATCACCGGCATCGTGGACAAGGTGACGC
>JAYQOZ010000015.1:1087-9759 GCA_038145035.1 Gemmatimonadaceae bacterium
GTGACGCTCACGGTGCGCTTCCTCGCCCTCTTTTCGCTGGCGATGGGCATCCCCGTGCTCTTCAGCGCCGTGGCAGCCACGCGGCGCGACCGGCTGCGTGAGGGCGTGCTCCTCAAGACGCTGGGCGCCACGCGCGCCCAGATCGGACGCATCCTGCTCGCGGAGTACGCGGCGCTGGGGCTGCTCGGCTCGCTGACCGGCATGCTGCTCGCGATTGCCGGCGCCTGGGGGCTGGTGACCTTCGTGTTCGAGGGCAGCTTCGCGCTGGCGCCGCTTCCGGCGCTGGGCATCGCGGCGGCGATGACGGCACTCTCGGTGACCATCGGCCTGATGACGGGCCGCGACGTGTTCCGCGAGACGCCGATGGCGGCCCTGCGCGAGGCCTAGCCCCCCGCAGGGCCTGTGCTACTCGATGCGTAGGATGGCGAGACGCGTCGAGGCCGAGATGGCACCGCCCGCGCCGGTCAGCCTGAGCAGCCGTGTCGCGCGCGGCACCTCGGGCATCAGCTCCAGGGCAGCGAAGCCGCCCGGCATGAGGTTCCCGATGGTCACGCGGACGTCGCCGGCACCGAGCGTCAGCGGCCGCAGCGGATCCGGCTCGGCAAAGCGTCCGCTGCCGCCGGCGCAGGACCCGCTCGCCGTGCAGAGACCGGCGAAGACATCGGCGAGGTTCCACGACGGCATCGAAAGCGTTGCCGGTGCAGGCAGCGCCGTGCCGCGCGTCTCGGTCAGCATCGCCAGCGACCAGCGCCCGAGCATCTCGTCCCAGGAGCGGCCGGCGCGCGCCTCGAGGTTGGCGACCCCGAGATCGCCGCTGCGCGTGAGGTCCCGGGCGAAGGTCGCGGCGTCCACGGGGGCGTGGTCCATCGCCCATCGCGTGAGCGCCCAGGCGCTCCCGTAGAACGAGCGGTCGCCGGCGTCGCTCGGGCCAAGCGGCGAATGCGTGACCGGATCACCGAAGAAGTCCCAGAGGCCCTCGAAGTGCGGCAGCATCGCGCGTGGGGTGCCGTCGCAGCCGGCGCTGCCCCGAAGCGCCCCGAGTTCGCAGGCCATCGCGGCGTACCCCGCGTCCGGTCCGGTGCCGGTGCGCACCTGCAGGAACAGCTCCTCGGCGTGCCGGGCCATCGCCTCATCGAGCCACGGCTCCTCCAGCGGCTGGCCGCGCACGATGCGCTCGGCATACGACGACACGTGCTTGAGCTCGTGCGCCACCGTGCCGCGGATCTCCCACGCCCAACGCTGCCGCGTGCCCTCGCCGAATCCCGTCGCCGTCGAGGTGGCTGCCTGCAGGTAGATGATCTCACCAACATTGCTCGCCGCGAACTGGGCGCGGGTGAAGAAGTCGCAGGTGGCCACGGCACCGAGTACCGCGCCGCCGAGCAGGCTGTTCATCCGCGGCGTGACAACGAGCACGATCCTGCCGTTGGCGTCGAGCCGCGAATCCATCACCAGCGGATTGCCAAAGCGCTGCGCGAGCGGGAAGAGCACCGCGTCGGCCTCCTGTCCGAGCGCGACGAGCTCGGCGTCCATCTTCCCCGCCATGGTCGGCGCGCCATCCCGCTGCGAGAGCGTGTCCTCCAGTACGGCAATACGCTCTCCGCCCCAGACCAGCCGCGCGCCGATGGGCGTGAATCCCGTGCAGGGGTTCGGCGCCTCGAGGTCGGGGACGCGGATGGGCACGACGCCATTCACCGCCGGTAGCTGGATCTCGGCCTGCGGCAGCGCAGTCGGCGGCGGCGCGGCAGCGGCGGCGCGCCGCGCGCCGTCGAGCACCCAGGCGTGGGCATCCCACCCCTGCCCGGCCGCCGCGGCCGGCCCGCCACTGCGGAGGGAGCCCGCAGCCAGCAAGGAAGTCGGGCCGTCGCCGCCGGTGACTGCGTCCAGCCCGACGGTGATGGTCCCGGCCCCGAGCGCGCGACCGCCGTTCTGTACGGTGACGAGGTAGCGCCCTTCCCCCTCCGTGAGCTCCACGCAGGACACGGCGTCGGCGCTGGTCAGCAGCGCCGCCTCGCCGACGGCGAGCGTACGCTGCGGCGCGATGCGCAGGCGGACCGGCGCGGCCCCGATGCCTCCGGTAGTCCTGAGCTGCGCCTGCACTTGCCGCGTCGGCAGGCAGACCTTGGCGCCCGACGGCAGCACCGCGGTGACGCGGCCCGCGACGACCGCCGTGACCGTCGCCGCGAGTCCGTCGACCAGCACCTCGTTGCCGGACACGGTCGCCGCGAAGCGCTGGCCGAACAGCGTGAAGGGGACGCCGGGCACGATCGTGGCCACGCTGATGGAGTCAATGTGTGGCGAAGTCGCGGTGACCGTGGCACCGACGCGAATCGGACGCCGCGCCGAGATCCCGTCGATGGATACGACCAGGGTGGCCGTGCCCACGGCCCGCGGCGTGACGAATCCCGCCGTATCCACCGTGGCGATACGCGTGTCCTCGATGGACCAGCTGAGCAGGGCACCGACGAGCTCGCCGCGCCCGGCGTCGAGCGCGCGTGCCGCGACCGCCGTGGGCCCACCGGGGACGGAGAGCCGCATCGTATCAGTCACGAGTTCAATGATCTCTGCGGCGGGATTCACCAGCGCGATCTCGACCTGGCTTGAGACGGCGCCCGCCGTGGCCCGCAGGACGGCGGTGCCGGGGCGGAGCCCCAGCAGTTCCCCATTGCTGCCCACTGCCAGGAGGGTAGGTGTCAGCGAGGTCCAGAGCACCGGCACATTGAGCACGTCGCCGTTCACGCCCAGCGCGGCAGCGGAGGCGAGCATGGAGCGGCCCGGGCGCAGCGTCGGCGAAGGGATGGAGATGGCCACCTGCAAGACGGTGCCCGGCTCGGGCGGCGTGGGCGCATCACACGCCAGCGGCACGAGCAGCAGCGCGACCGCCGGGACGCAGCACCGAATCGGTCGCAGGAAGCCATGCACGGAGCAGCGCATCGGTCTCTCGGAACATACCCGGAATCGGGCGCAACGGCGATATGGGGCGACGCGCCCGACGCGCGGGCCGGCAGCGTCGCGAGCGCCGGGAGTCGGGGCTAGCTTCCAGCCGATGTGGGCGACGATGCGGGCATGGGCGGCAGGCCGATGGTGGCAGTGGCGATTGCCGCTGCTGCTGCTCCTCGTGATGCAGGCCACGCGGCCGCTGCGGGACTTCGACGAGCGCGCCAACATCTTCTCGGGCATCATCTTCGGGGGCCACGAGTTCGGCCACCTGCTGTTCGCGTTCTTCGGCGAGTGGTGGACGATTGCCGGGGGAAGCCTGACGCAGCTGCTGCTACCGATCGGCGCCGCGGCCGTGGTGGCCCGCAGCAGGGACTGGTTCGGCGTCGCCGTCTGCGGCCTCTTTCTCGCCGCCTCGCTGGGCGATCTCTCCTGGTACATCGCCGATGCGCGCGCCCGCGAACTCGATCTGCTGAGTTTCTCGCCCGACGCCAGCGGCCACGACTGGGCCTACCTGCTCCGGCGAGCCGGCTGGCTGCGCCACGACCTGCGCCTCGCGCGATTCACGCGCTTCGTGGGCTGGCTGGTCACCATCGGCTCCACGCTGGTGGCGCTGCGCCTGCTCTGGTGGATGAAGTCCGAGCCGAAACCGCCGAAACCCGAGGCCAGCGGCTTCGTCGCCTAGCGCACCGCTCCTCGCTGCTGGCGAGTCGCGCCTAGCGCGTCGCGCAGCGCGGACGCTCGGGCGGCATTCCCGCGCAGCGAATGGTTTGGTCCATCCCCTGCGCGATGGTCCCACAGGCCGTGTTCACGGCGGTTCGAAGCGCCTCGGCCTCGTCCACGCCGGAGGCGGTGGCGCAGTTCGAGCGGCCCTCGAAGGTCACGCAGGCCGTACACTCCACCTGCTGCGCGGACAGCGTGGAGTACAGCAGCAGCGCGCCGAAGCCGAGCGCGAGCAGCGTGATGATCAGGGTGCTCTTCTTCATCCGAAGTGGGTCGGGTTGATGCGCATGGAGCCCGGCAGGGCGTCGAGCAGCGGGCGCAGGTCGGTGGCGCGGTCCAGCGAGGTCACGAAGGTGAGGCCGTCGAGGGTCACGACCAGCATCCGGGAGAGTCCGTACACCACCACGGTTCCGCGCTCCGCGTGCACCACGTTGCAGTCGGCTTCCACGAAGTGCACCTGCCCCACGGCACCGTTGCCGTCGTCGTCGAGGTCGCGGGCGCGGCGCAGCGAGGCCCAGGTGCCGACGTCGTCCCAGCCGAACTCGCCCTGCAGCACGAGCAGGCGCTGCGTGCGTTCCAGCAGGCCGCGCTCGAGCGAGGTGGCGCGCACCATGCCCGCGAACCCGGGGAGGTTGCCCGAGGCCAGCGACTCGAGGCCGTCCCGCACCTCGGGCGTGACCGCGCGCAGCTCGGCAAGCACGATTTCCGCCGCGCCCACCAGGATACCCCCATGCCATCGCGCACCGTCGGCGATCATCGTGTCCGCAACCGCCTCGCTCGGCTTTTCGACGTAACCGCGCGTCGTCGCGGCGCCGCCCCGCGCCAGCGGTGTATCCGCATCGAGTGGCGGGCCGGGGAGCACATAGCCGAAACCCGTCTCCGGACGCGTGGGCGTGATGCCGACCGAGACGAGCGCCTGCTCGCGGGCCGCGTAGGCCGCCGCACGACGCAGCGTGCGCCGGAACTCCTCGGGGAAGTCCACCGCGAGGTCGGCGTGGATTGCCACGCACATCGCGCTCGGACCGGCGCGGCGGACGAGCTCCTGCGCACCCCAGGCCAGCGCCGCCGCCGTGCCCAGTGGGCGCGGTTCGACCAGCACGTTCTCGTCCGGCACATCCTTGGTCGCCGAGCGGATCGCCGGCGCGATGTCGCGGCTGGTCAGGATCAGCACCCGCTCCGGCGGGATGCTCGGCTGCAGGCGACCCACCGTCTCCTCGATCAGCGTCTGTTCCGAGACCAGCGCGAGCAGGGGCTTGGGACGGGCCGGCGTGGAGAGCGGCCAGAAGCGCGAGCCGATGCCGCCGGCGAACACCACGGCCCACAGCGCGACGTCGGTCTCGGGCTCGGACACCGCGACGGGCTGCTCGAGCGGGAGGGTACCCGCCGCGCCGACGCTCGGGGGCTGCTCCGGGGGAAAGGCTCCAGGAAATGGCATCGCCCCTTCAAGGTAGACGACGCTCACGGGTGCTGCCACGTGTTGGGAATCGCCATGCGCGCAGATCCCCCTGCGGGTGAGCGACCGCTGCCGAACGCGCCTACAGCGTGAGCGCGATGCCGACGACGCCGAGCCCGAACAGCATCAGCACACCCGGCAGCGCGAAGCGGACCCAGCGGCCGTAGGGCACGCCGGCCTTGAGCAGCATCGCGAGCAAGGCACCATTCGTGGGCGTCAGGCTGTCCATCATTGCCGCACCCGTCTGGAAGGCCATCACCGCCGCGTCGCGACTGAAGCCGAGCAGGTCCGCCATCGGCGCCATGATGGGCATGGTGAGCACGGCCTGGCCGCTGTTGGAGATTACCGGCACGTGGAGTATGGCCTGCGCGGGAATCATCAGCGTGGCTGCCAGCAGCGGCGGAAGGCCCTGCAGCGGGAACACGAGGCCGTACACGATGGTGTCCATCACGCGTCCGTCGGAGAGCACGACGCTGATGGCGCGGGCCACGCCGACGAACAGCGCCGCCGAGAGCATCATGTCCATGCCGGCGAGGAAGCCGCGGGTGGTCTCCTCCAACGAGCGTCGCTGCACCAGTCCTACCGCGAAGCCGGCGACGAGGAACAGGCCCGACAGCTCGTGAAAACCCCAGCCCAGCTGCAGCACGCCCCAGACGTAGATGACGATCGGCACCGTCACCAGCGCCAGCGAGACCGCGTCCCGCGCGTCGGGCGCGGCCAGGGCGTCCATCCGGACGTCGGGGCGGATATCGTCCCGGGCCGTCTGCGAGACGGTCCAGGCAAGCCAGATGGCCACCGCTGCGACGAGCAGGACGCTGCGGAGGCCAAGGCTGGTCACCAGCGGCAACTCCGCGTAGCGCAGCGCGATGCCGGCGGCGAAGGGGTTGGTCGGGCTGAACGCGGCGCCGACCACCGCCGCGCCTACACTCATCGCAAGCGCGGTCACCGCGCCGAACCCGATGCCGCGGGACAGCAACAGCAGCACCGGGATCAGCGCGACGATCTCCTCGTGCGTGTTATCGAGCGCCCCGAGCGTCGCGAAGGACACCCCGACGATGATGACCATGGTCCGTGGGCGCCTCGCCTTGCCCACCAGCGCGCCGACGAGTCGCGTAAAGACCCCCGTCGCGTCGAGCAGGGCGAAGGCGCCGCCGACGAACAGGATGGTGATGATGACATCGGCACCGGCCTCGATGCCACGCGGCACGGCCACGAGGGTCGCCAGCGGGCCGATTGGGTTCCGCTCCACTTCGTGGTAGGTGCCGGGCACCACGACATTGCGGCCCGTCGAGGGCTCCGGCACACGCTGGTACTCGCCAGCCGGCAGGATCCAGGTGAGGAGGGCCGCGACGGCGACTCCGCCGAGCAGCAGGACAAAAGGATGCGGGAGGCGGGATTTCACGGCGCGGAACGCTACGGCGGGAAACGGGCGGCGGCAACGGCGCCCCGGGACCGCCGAGCGGCGGGTTGTGGCGCCAGGCGCCTGCTGGCGGGTAGGACCGGGCGAGCCGTCCCGCGCCAGGTACGGCTTATCCCTCCACCGCTTGCCTCCGCGGGCGACGCGCCCCTATTCTGGGAGTGACGGACGCACCCGCTGCGACCGGAGGATGTGCGATGTTCGAGTACCTCTCAAACGCCAGACGCTCGACCCAGTTGCCGATGGGGCCCGGGGCACTCACGAGCCTGATCGTGCACGCCGCGTTCGTGGCCGGCTTCACGTATGACGCCGTGCGCACCTCGAAGATGCCGGCCCAGAGTTGGGAGGAGGTGGCCGAGGGGCTGTTCTACATCGCCCCGCCCGACGTGAGCTCGGCCGCCAGTCGCGTGCACCTTACGTATAAGGCGTCAGGCGGGGCCGACGGCGAGGCCGATCCGCGCGACGCCCAGGAAGGACTCGGTCAGCGGGTGCGTGGCTCCGGTCCGGGTGAGAGCGCCGTCGCCAGCGTGAGCGGCGATGATGCGCCCGAGCAGATCGCGGTGCCCTCCGATGATCCCTACGAGAACGCGTTCTCCAGCGTCGAGGTGGAGTCGATGGCCGAGCGCGATCCGTCGAGCGCTGCACCGGTCTACCCGCGGGACCTGATGCAGGCCGGCATCGAGGGCTATGCCGCGATGCGCTTCGTCGTGGACACGACGGGCCTCGTGGACCTCTTGACCGTCCGCGTGCTCGACGCCACGCATCCTGCCTTCGCGGCGGCCGTGCGGGCCGCGATGCCAGCCATGCGCTTTACGCCGGCCCGGCTGGGCAATCAGCCCGTGCGGCAGCTCGCGGAGCAGCTCTTCGCGTTCCGGATCGAGCGGACCGTAGCGGATACGGTCAACGAATCCGCAGCAACCGCCAGCGCGCAGGGACCTCGAAAGCCTCCACTTCGACCGTAGCACCCGCGTCGACGCCCCGGACACGGAACCAGCCCGGGCTGCCGTAGCGCTTGAAGAGGAAGAACGCCGGGCTCGCTGGCGTCAGCTCGGCGTCGGGGTGCCAGCCGTAGGAGAGGCCCGGCAGGTCCCAGATCCGCAGCGAGGCGCCGTCCTGATAGCGCGGATTCGGCGTGAGATCGTCCGCGGCGTGCGAGAGCGCCCAGTCGAGCACGGCGTCGACGGGTTCCCAGCCCGGCCCGAGTCGCGACTGCATCCGCGCCGTGAGGCCGCTGCGCTGCGAGGACCCATCCAGCCCGAACCAGCCCTCGATGGCCCCCCGGGAGACCGCCGTCATCGCCTGCTCCTGCGTCTCGGCCGAGGCCATGCGCCGCAGCACGAGATCACGGAGAAAACCCATCGCGTTGTCGAAGCCGGCGGTGAGCGTGCCGCTGGCTGGTTGGGCCCGGAGCTGGTACTGCGCTGCGGCGTCGGACGTGGGGGGCGCGCGCCAGTCGTGATTGACGTTGAACCCGATGCCGGCCATGCGGCGCATGAACTCGTAGGACATCAGGTTCGCGCCGCCTTCCACGCCCCAGAATGACGCCCCGGTATAGGTCGGCAGGTTCGGGGCCGCGCGTGTCGCGTGCATGTAGCGGCCCTGATACGAATGCGTCATCTCGTGCACCATCAGGCCGGCGAGGCGAAGGGCACTGGAGCTTCGCCCGGGAAAGAGCAGCATCCAGGCGTACAGCGTGTCGCCGGCAACCTCCTCGAGCGTGCGCACCTGCGCCGTCGTCTGCCGCTGCAGGACGATCAGGTACTGCCCGGCCGAGGAGGACCGCAGTGGGGCATCGCCCCAGACCGCGCGCGAGAGATTGGTCATCATCGCCCCCAGCAGGGCATAGGCGGTGTCGAGCTGGACGAGCAGCCCTGCGTCATCGTCCGTGGCGTCCTCGAAGCGTGCCACGGCGGCATAGCCATCGTAGAGTCGGACGATGCGCGCCGTGCGCGGCAGTCCCGTGGCATCGTCCTCCAGCTGGAAGGTTTCGCCGAGCGACCAGGGCGTGGACCGGAAGCGTGGGCGCGTCTCCAGCACGCCCTCCCCGGCACCGGCTGCAAGCGGGCGTCGCCGCGCCCCCGCGGGGGCAGCCACGGGCCTCCGCTCGCGGGGGCGCCCCCCCGCGGTTGCCCCCCCCCCGGCCCC
>JAYQOZ010000015.1:9769-15109 GCA_038145035.1 Gemmatimonadaceae bacterium
CGGGCGTCGCCGCGCCGCGGCGGGGGCGGCATCGGCCATCGCCTCGCGGTCGACGCCACCAGCGATTGCCCCCGCCCCTGCCCCGTCCGATGCGGACGCCGACGTCAACGAGGCACCCGGCGCCGCGATCGCGATCCGCACGGGATAGGGCTCGAATTCCGGCTCCGGACCCAGCCGGGCCCCTTCGATGGCGCGGATATCCATCCATGCCACCACGTATTCCGCGCCGGGAATGGGGGCCACCGTGCAGCGCGTCTGCCCCGGAGTGGCCGGTTCGACGCTCTGGCCGACCTGAAGCCTGACGGCGGCGTCGCCGCAGCGCCTCGATGCGGCGGCGGCCGGCGCGAGTGCGCCGTCATCACAGGCCAGGGCCGCGGTGAGGCCGAGCGCCACCACGGCGCCGCGAGGGATTCGCATCATCGGCGATACCCGGCCCTGCGGGTCACCGTCACCGCCGCGACGCTAGGGCTTGCCGCGGGCTGCGGGCTTTGGCCGGAAGGGCATCGTGAGCAGCGCCCCCACGCTCGCGTGCTCGGCGGGGTCCATGTGCGTGTCGATGCCGTAGACGATCTCGCGTTCGGGCTTGGCCCGGAACGTGCCGAACACGCGGTCCCAGCAGGAGAAGATGTTGCCGAAGTTCGAGTCCGTGTACGGGAGCTCGAAGTGGTGGTGCACCTTGTGCATGCCTGGCGAGACGATCACCCAGGCGAGTGCGCGGTCAAGCGCTGGGGGCAGCGTGATGTTGGCGTGGTTGAACTGGCTGAGCACCACGCTCATCGCCTGATAGAGGAACACCATCCAGAGCGGCGCGCCGGCCAGCACCACGGCGAGCGCGGTGAACGCGAAACGCACCACGCTCTCGCCGGGATGGTGTCGGTTGGCCGAGGTCGTGTCGACGTGCCGGTCGCTGTGGTGGATCAGGTGCAGCTTCCAGAGCGGCGGCACGTGATGCGAGACGAGGTGCGCCAGCCAGGCCGAGATCAGGTCGAGCAGCAGCAGCCCGATCAGCGTCTGCGCGAGCAGCGGCAGGCCCGGCAGGAGGAACAGCAGGCCGAACTCGCGGGCCAGCGCCCACTCGGAGGCGCGGAGCAACAGGAACGCCAGCGCGAAGTTCACGACGATGGTCGTCGCCGTGAAGAAGAAGTTCACCCGCGCGTGCGGCCACTTGCGGTAGTCAAAGCGGAACAGCGGTGCCGCACTCTCCCAGATCCAGAAGGCGGCGATGCCGCCGGCCAGGATCAGGGCCCGGTGGGAGGAGGGGATGGTGGCGAAGTACTCGGCGATTGCGGACACGGGGACGGGGGAACCGGTGGGCGGTGAGGCAGCACGGCCGACAACGCGCACGTCGGCGGCCGGGCGGCGACGGACCGTTCGGGTGCCGTCTGCCGTCGGAAGATATCCGATGCATGCGACGGCGGCACGGGGCGCTCACCCCACCGCTGGATCGGGGACGCGCCGCCGCCCGAGCCCCCACCCGAGCGCACCCAGCGTGAGTCCCGCAGGCACGAGCCAGGCGGCCGCGGTCGCCAGTGCCGGAAGGTCCGCATACCGCACGCCGATGCCGTGCAGGGCCCAGGCCACCACCGGCGGGAACAGCCACATGCCCCAGCCCCAGGCCATCCAGGTCCCCAGCAGGGTCGCGACCACCATCATGGCCACCGCCCAGGTTGCCTCGGTGATGCCAAAGCCCGAAAAGCCCACGACCTGCGCGAACTGGAAGCTGTTCGCGATTAGGGCCACCGCGATCCAGGCGAGGTACAGGTCGAAGGGCCAGCGCACGAACAGCAGCTCGTCCCAGCCGGCAGCGGCTCCGCGGCGCAGCCGCGCCCCCGCCGCAACCAACGACACGAGGAAGATCACCATGACCGCAAGGGCGGCTGCGAACTGCGCGAACGCGAACAGCGAGACCCAGGCCACGTTGAGCAGGCCCGCGATGAGCCACCAGGACCCGAAGCGCCGGACCGCGTGGGCGGCGCCAGGCAGCGGCAGCGCCTGGTACACCGTGGAGACGAACAGCCCCAGGTAGATCAGGCTCCAGATCCCGAACACGTAGTTCGCGGGCAGGAACAGCGAGCGATACCGGTTGGCGATGAGCCCGATAGACTCACCGCTGAGCGCACCGGAGCCGGCGAGGGCGTTGAAGACCATCACCACCACGAACGTCGCGACATTCACGAACTTCCACGACGTCGCGCGCATCGGTCAGGCCAGTGAAAGTGTTTGCTGCCGCAGCATCGTTGCCCTGCTCATGGACTGAGGCGTGACACCTCGACCCGGCGATTCGCTGCCCGGCCCTCAGGCGTCGCATTGGTCGCCACCGGCCGCGTCTGACCATACCCGCGGGCAACCAGCCGCTCGCCGGCAATCCCCTTACCGATGAGATACTGACGAACCGCCTCGGCGCGCGCCAGCGAGAGCCGCTCGTTCGTATCGGGCAGTCCAGTATCGTCCGTGTGGCCGGCAATCTCCACGCGCAGGGTTGGGTCACCCGCTAGTCCGGCAGCTAGACTGTCGAGCTCCGGGAACGAGCTTGGCCGGATCGTTGCCCTCGCACTCTCGAAAGTCACCTGACGCAGGGTGAAGCTGGAAACTTGCGCGAAGACGGCGCGACAGCCCTCGGCCGTCACCGGCGTCCCCGCCGGCGTGTTCGGGCAGCGGTCCAGCGCGTCGATCACCCCGTCCCCGTCGCTGTCCTGCGGGCAGCCCTCCGCCGTCACCGGCGTCCCCGTCGGCGTATTCGGGCAACGGTCCAGCGCGTCGATCACGCCGTCCCCGTCGCTGTCGCGCGGGCAGCCCTCGGCCGTCACCGGCGTCCCCGCCGGCGTGTCCAAACAACGGTCCAGCGCGTCGATCACTCCGTCCCCGTCGCTGTCCTGCGGGCAGCCCTCGGCCGTCACCGGCGTCCCCGCCGGCGTGTTCGGGCAGCGGTCCAACGCGTCGATCACCTCGTCCCCGTCGCTGTCGCGTGGGGCCAAGGGAAATCGCAAGGAGAGCCCAAGCCCGAACCGACGGGACTCGCTGGCAAGATCGTAGTCCTCGTACAGCCTGACACCCACGAATCGCACCGGGTAGTACGAAATGCCAGTGCGGACGGAAAGTCCCGTCCGCGTGCCGTCGAGCACCTTGACGCCCGGTCCGAACTCGAGGCTACGGCGTTCGTAGCTGAAGGCGCCGTACGCGGTCAGGGGCAGCAGCCGAGAGATGAGGGGAATCGGCCAGCCCGCGGCCAGATGACCGGCCGTCGCCCGCATGCTCCCGCCGGCAGTCTCCTCGGACGAACGCGTGGCAGCCGCGCACAGTGAGAGCTTCAACGGGCCCTGCATCGAGGCACCGACAGTCGCCCCGACACCATTGACTGCGAGCGCATTTAGGCCGACGGACGGATCCGCACCGGTCTCCACGATGGCGAAGACGTTCCGCCACGTGAAGTTCGCAGCGACGGTGGTTGGACCACCAATGCCGTCTCGGGCGAAGGCGCTACCTACCTCCAAGGCCGGCACCGGGCCGGCGGGAGCGAATCCTAGACAGGACTGCGCCGCAGCGGGAGTCACGGCCATCGCCAGCAGAATGACCAGAGTCAGGCCCATGACCAGGCGCGCACGCAGCGGAGGATACGTGATCATGGGGGATTGATGATGATGCCGCCGCCCACGTAGGCGTTGGCGGTCTCCGAGGTGGTGACCGCGTAGGTCGGCGTCGGGCCGGCGAACAGGCGGTCCTTCGTGAAGAGCACCATGGTGATGGCCTGGCCACCGCTGCCGGCGGTGATTTCCGCCTTGAGCCCGGCCGGCGCCACGAAGTTCGTGCCGCCGATGTTCTGGACCGCATACGCTGCCAGCGATGCGGCATCGCGGGCCACCGACAGACTTGGGACGACGATCTGCCCCCCCGGCACGGTCGCCCCAGAGTTGACTCCGCTGGTGCTGATCGGGTCCGCCACGCGTGGCCCGCTGAACCGTAGGATGCCGTATGTGCTGCGCGCGCTGGCCGAGCTCGTGAAGGTCGGGGTCACGTCGCCGGTGGCAGCCGCAATCTGGTAGTAGACACGGACGTTGAGCTGGTTCGCGCTGCCGGAAGTGCCGGCGGCGTTCTCCCGCAGCAAGGTCCATCCCGCCGGGTGACTGAAGGTCGGCAGGACGTTGGTGTTGGTGGCGTCGTGGCCGAAGACCATGATCAGGAGCTCACCCGCGTTCACGCTGCAACCACCGGTGGCCGTCAAGGATGTAGCTCTCGAGTTGCCGGTGGTTGCCGAGCAGGCGCTTCCGAGGTAGCGCTGCGACGACGTCACGGTCGCGGTGATCGACATGTTCGTCGTCTTCGTCCGAACCGCTTCTCCGGCGGACCGAGTCGCGGTCAGCACGTCGGTGTTCCCCGCGCGCGTCGAGTCGGGCTGACGGTAGTACACCACGAACGAATCCACCCCCACCGCGATCGATGCGGATGTGATCGACGTAGTGCCGCTCGGGTCGGAGTAGAAGGTTCCTGCGTGGCTCGACGACAGCGTGAAGCTCGTGGGCTGCCGCACCGGGAACCGGTCCGGGCCCAGCTTGAGGGTGTAGATCAACCGCTCCGTGACTTCGGCCACGGCTACACTGGTCTGCGCAGACACCGTCAGGTCGAGACCCACATGAACGGTGGCCGGGGAACCGACAACATTCGTGCTCCCGACTGTCGCCGTGATCGAGGCATCCCCGGACACCGTGCCCACGTAGTACGCGGTACACACCCCGGCCGAGCAGGTGAAGCTACGGAGGACCCCAATGTCCGCACTCGCCGAGAAGTCCGAGGACAGCGCGCCGTTGACCACATTCCCGTGCGCGTCCCTGACGGTCACGGTGATCAACGTCGAGTCATCCTGCGGGATGTAGACCGTCGTTGCGGCGAGCTCCAGGGTCGTCCGGGCAGCGCTCGGCGCCGCCGCGGTCACGCGTACGTCGAGCCGGTCCTGGTTGGCCGCCTCGATGCTGCCGTCGGTCGCCGCGATATGCACGGCCTGCACCTTGTACAGCGTCATGGCCACGGACGTGGCCACCCCGCTGCTGAAGGTGACACTCGTCGACTGGCCAACGTCGGAACCGCCAATCGTCGGAGTAGTCCCGGTCGGACCGACCGCTGGGCCGCTGAAGGTCAGTGACTTGGTACCCGAGTAGTACAGATCGGTGGCGCCGTTCTCGTCGACCGCAGTGATGGTGATGTTCTGGGTACTGCCCGCGACCTGGAGGCTGTCACCGGTGATCACCAGCCGCGTCGCCTCTGGGCGATTTGTCACCGTCACCGTCACCGTCTGCGTCGCGGCGTTGCCCGCGGCATCCGCCGCCCGCACCACCACCACGTAGGTGT
>JAYQOZ010000016.1:0-14959 GCA_038145035.1 Gemmatimonadaceae bacterium
GGGGGCCCCCCGGGGGGCGGGGTGGTACGGGTGTAAAGCGGGGCGTGGGGCCCGGGGCATGGGGGGGGTGGGTGAAACCAGCCACTCGAACGTATCCCGGTCCTGCCAAAAACAGAACCGCCTGATCAGCTGCGCTGGGCAAGGTAGCGCGTAACCATCGCCGGGCCCTCATGCCCCGCCCCCTCGTGCAGCGCGACCTCGCCGGAGAAGGCCTCGACCTCCCGCAGGCCGAGGTCCGACAGGTCCTCGCGCAGGATGTCGACCGTGTACAGCATCGCGACGTCCTTCGGGCCGCCGCTACGGTAGCCGTCCAGCTGCCCCGGATGAAACGCCTCCAGGACGAACCAGCCTCCGGGCAGCAGCGCTGCGGCGAGCCCGCGATGCACCCTGCGCCGCAGCGCCTCCGGCAGGTGCAGATAGATCGAGACCGTGGCGTCAAGGCTCGACACCGGAGGCACCCACTCATTGAGGTCGGCCTCGCGGATGTCCAGCGTCACGCCGCGCGCCGCGGCAAGCGCCCTCGCCTTTCGGATCCCCACCCGCGAACCATCCACGGTCGTGACCCGGTGCCCGCGGCCCGCCAGCCAGGTGCCGTTGCGGCCTTCGCCGTCCCCGGGCAGCAACACCCGCGCACCGCGCGAGAACCGCGGCTCGACCGCCACGAGATAGGCGTTCGGCTCCTCCCCATACTTGTAGCCGGGGATGTCGAACGCGCGGTCCCAGAAGCCCATCGTTGCCCTCCGGTGGATGGCGTCGTATCCGGACGCGGTGCCCTGCGGTTGTCCCGCCGCACGACCGGGGCGACCTTCCAGGGATCCACGGCCTTCACCCGCGCCCAAAGAGAGATTTAATGCCTCGTCCGATGTCGTTCGGCACCATCCTGGCCCGCACCGGCCTCGCGCTGGCGATGACCCTCGCCCAGCCGCTGTCGTCGGCCGCCCAGTCGCGGCCGCTCACCCGCTGGGAGGAGCAGGCCCGCGCGCTCCTGAGGGAACTGGTCGAGACCAACACCACCTACTCCACGGGCAGCACGGTCACCGCCGCCGAGGCGATGGCCCGCCACATGCGCGCCGCTGGCTTCGCGGATGAGGACGTCACGGTCGTCGAGAACGCAGCGCGGAAGGGCAACCTGATCGTCCGCTATCGCGGTCGGTCGCGGACCCTGCGTCCGATCCTCCTGCTCTCGCACATCGATGTCGTCGAGGCGAATCCCGAGGACTGGACCCTTCCGCCCTTCGAGTTCATCGAGCGTGACGGCGTGTTCTACGGCCGTGGCGTGGCCGACGACAAGGACGAGGGCGCCATCCACCTCACGCTGCTGCTTCGCATGAAGGCCGAGGGTTTTGTCCCCGACCGCGACATCATCGTCGCGCTCACGGCGGACGAGGAGGGCGGCCCGGAGAACGGCGTCGAGTGGCTCGTGGCCAACCGCCGCGACCTCATCGACGCCGCCTACGCCCTGAACGAAGGCGGCGGCGGTCGCGTCGTGGACGGCAAGCGCGTCTCCAATGACGTGCAGGCGGCCGAGAAGCACGTCACGAACTTCAAGGTCGAGGCGACCAACTCAGGCGGACACAGTTCCGTCCCACGCCCCGACAATGCCATCTACCAGCTCGCGCAGGCGCTGGGGCGCATCGGTGCGCTGCAGCAGCCGGTCCGGCTGAACGAGACCACGCGCGCCTTCTTCACGCGTCAGGCCGACATCCTCGGCGGCGAGGTCGGCGCCGCCATGCGCCGCGTCGTCGCGAACCCCAACGACTCGGCCGCCGCCGCGCTGGTCTCGCAGGACTTCGGCAACAACTCGCGCCTGCGCAGCACCTGCGTCGCCACGCTGCTCGAGGGCGGCCACGCGATGAACGCGTTGCCGCAGCGCGCCACCGCGACCGTGAACTGTCGCATCCTGCCGGACGAGTCTGCGGAGCAGGTGCAGGCCCGCCTGATCGCGGCAGTGGGCGACACCGGCGTGCAGGTCACGATCCTCCGCACCGATGGCTCGTCGCCGGCCTCGCCGCTCACGCCGGCACTCCTGCAGGCCATCGAGGCCACCACCCAGGAAGTCTTCCCGGGCATCCCGGTGGTGCCGACGATGAGCACGGGCGCCACGGACGGGATGTACCTCCGTCGCGCGGGTATCCCGGTGTACGGCGTTTCCGGCCTTTTCTATACGAATCCCAACGCCCACGGGATGAACGAGAAGATCGAGGTCGATGCGTTCTACCAGGGCCTCGAATTCATGTACCGCTTGGTGCGCCGGCTCACGGCGGCTCCCGGCGCCTGAGCTAACTTCCACGGATCATGCCACGCTCCTCGACCAGCAGCTCCATCCTCGCGACGATTCCCTTCTTCGCGGACCTTCCGGACCAGCTGCTCTGGCATCTGGGCCGGGCCGGCACGGCAGTGGAGTACCAGCCCGAGGACCGACTCTTCCGCGCCGGCGAGCAGCGAGCCGCCATCTGGGTCATTCTCGATGGCCAGCTGGCCATCGAGGCACCCTTCGGCGCCGTCCCCACGCGCTTCGCCACGCTCGGCGCCGGCGACATCGTCGGCGAGAGCCTGCTGCTGCAGGAGGACGTGCACCACACCGAAGGCCGCGTGGTGCAGAGGCTCAGGACCATCCGCTTCGGCAAGGACGTCCTCGACCCGCTGCTGAAGGATCAGCCGCGACTCTACGCCACGCTCATTGCGCAGGCCGGCAAGGTCATCGCCGCTCGCCTGAAGCAGGCCGATCTCTCGCTCTCCGGCCGTGACCGCATCATCGACGCCAGCTCGCACACGCGCACCGAGAAGGACCTGCTTGGCAGCCGCGAGGTGCCGGATGGCGCGCTCTACGGCATCCAGACCATGCGGGCCATCGAGAACTTCCCGATCACCGGCGTCACGCTGCGCTTCTTCCCCGAGCTCATCATCGCGCTCGCCCAGGTCAAGGAAGCGGCCGCGCGCACGAACGTCGAGCTCGGCACCCTCGACGCCGAGGTCGGCGACGCAATCATGCGCACCTGCAACGAGATCGAGGCGGGCGCGCACCACGAGCATTTTCGCGTCGACATGATCCAGGGCGGCGCCGGCACCTCGTCCAACATGAACGCCAACGAGGTCATCGCGAACCGGGCGCTGGAACTGCTTGGCGAGCCGCGCGGCACCTACGGACGCGTGCATCCCACCGAGCACGTGAACCTCGCCCAGAGCACCAACGACGTCTATCCGACCGCCGTCAAGCTGGCCGTGCACTATGCCATCGGTGACCTGCAGCAGGCCATGCGCGCGCTGGTCGCGGCGTTCCGGACCAAGGGCGAGGAGTTCGCAACGCACGTGAAGATGGGACGCACCCAGCTCCAGGACGCCGTCCCGATGACGCTGGGCCAGGAGTTCACCGCCTTCGCGAACACCATCTCCGAGGACGTGGACCGCCTCGAAGAGGCCAAGGCGCTGATCCGCGAGATCAACATGGGCGCGACGGCCATCGGCACCGGGATCACCGCCCCCAGGGGTTACGCCGAGAAGGTGCGGGAACATCTCTCCAAGGTCACCGGCCTGCAGTTGATCACGGCGCCCGACCTCGTGGAGGCCACGGCCGACACCGGGTCCTTCGTGCAGCTCTCCGGCGTGCTCAAGCGCTGCGCGGTGAAGCTGAGCAAGGTCTGCAACGACCTGCGGCTACTCTCCAGCGGTCCGCGCGCGGGCCTCGCCGAGATTCGCCTGCCGGCGCTGCAGCCCGGCTCCAGCATCATGCCCGGCAAGGTGAACCCCGTCATCCCCGAGGCGGTGAACCAGGTCTGCTTCGACGTCATCGGCGGTGACGTCACGGTCACGCTGGCGGCCGAGGCGGGGCAGCTGCAGCTGAATGTCTTCGAGCCCATCATCGCCTTCCGGCTCCTGCGCAACATCAGCGCCATGACCAACGCCTGCCGCGTGCTGTGCGAGAAGTGCGTGGACGGCATCGAGGCCAACCCGCCGGTCATGCGCGAGTACGTGGAGCGTTCGATCGGCCTTGTCACGGCGCTGCTGCCGAAGCTGGGCTACGACAGGTGCACGGCGCTGGCCAAGGAGGCGCTGGAGACGGGCAAGGGCGTGGCCGAGCTGGTGCTCGCCCAGAAGCTGCTCACGCGAAAGGAGCTCGATGCCATCCTCGACCCCAGCACGATGACGGGTCGCTAGCCGACCCGGGATGCCGGCAACGTACCGGCAGGCATCGTAGCCGCCGAGCCTGGCGTCGAAGGCACCGGCCAGAAGGATTGGCAGCTGACCTCCGCCTGCGTGCCGACGCGGGGTCCCGCCCGTGCACCCCCGGCGTCCACACCTTAGGTTGCCAGGGGGGGGGGCGGGCCCACAGGGGCGGCTTCCGTCCTCCGTCCTCCAACCTTCGTCCTTACATGGCTGGCATCAAGCTCGACGGCGCAGGCACCCAGAAGATGAAGACCATCGAGGATGCCCTGGCCACCATCCAGACCATCCACGGCCACGTGGAGCGGATGGCAATCGATGTGAAGAACCAGCGCGGGGTCGGCATCATCCCGGGGCAGATCAAGCGGATCGCCACCCCCCTCCAGGGCCAGCTCAAGGGCCAGTTCGGCATGATCGCCGACCAGGTCTCGGCAATGATCCTGGCGGTCGGCCGCGGGGGCGGCGAGCAGACCAAGGTGCGGGCCTGCCGGGAGTACGTGGCACAGATTCGGACGGCCCTCGAGATAACCGCAGCCAAGGTCAAGGATCAGCACGCCGTCTCCGTCGAGATCTCGGGGGACTGACCCGTCCGAAGCCCGACCGGAACAAGGACTTCCGTCAGGAATCCGCCGCTTGTCCCACCTATACAGTCAGGGTAATTTTTAGGGGTTGCACGGAGCCCCTGATCCGGGTTCAGCGTAGGTTCCTTTCAGAGGCGGTCGCAGCCCTGGTCCGGCGCTGCGGCGAGTTCCCCCCCCAGCCACGAGACCCGATGTCGATGCTGCGCCTGCGTCAGGCAGCACCAGCACTGCTTATTGCAGTTGCCCTGCTGACGCTCACCGCGTGTGGGTTCCAGGAGTATCCGAACTCCACCTTCAACCCCAACACCGACTTCAACACCGCGATTGACGGCCTGTGGGGCCGTCTGCTCTTCTGGGGCACGATCGTGTTCGTGGTCGTTGAGCTCGCGTTGGTGGTCACCATCATCCGCTTCCGCAAGCGGCCCGGCGGCCCCGAGGTGAAGCAGCTCCACGGCAACGCGGCGCTCGAGATCACGTGGACGGCCGTCCCGGCCGTCATCCTCGTGCTCATTGCCATCCCGACGGTGAAGACCATCATCCAGACGCAGGCGCCGGCCCCGGCGGGGGCACTCACGGTCGAGGTCACCGGCAACCAGTGGTGGTGGGAGTTCAAGTATCCCGAGTACGGGATCACCACCGCCAACGAGCTCTACCTGCCTGTCGGCCGCCCGGTGAACTTCGTGCTCCGGACCAAGGACGTGCTGCACTCCTTCTGGATCCCGCAGATGGGCGGCAAGCGCGACCTGATCACGAACAAGACCAACTATCTCTGGTTCACGCCGAACCCGGACCTCGGCACGAAGGCCTGGAACGGCTTCTGCGTGGAGTACTGCGGCGCCAGCCACGCGAACATGAAGTTCCGGATGTTCACGGTGTCGCCGGAGGAGTTCGCCTCCTGGACCGCGCACCAGGCGGCGATTGCGGTGCCGCACCGCGACTCCACCTACGCCGGGCCGGCCGACGGCTACGTGTTCCCGGCCGCCGACCTGCCGGACCACGTGATCCCGCAGACGCCGGTGAACGCCGAGATCGCCTTCGACGACGCGCTGCTCGCCAACGGCGACGCCGGCCGCGGCCAGCAGGCCTTCATGATGGGCGGCTGCATCGGCTGCCACACCATCAACGGCAACCCGATGGCGCTCTCGCCGATCGCACCGAGCCTCACGCACTTCGCCTCGCGCCACACGCTGGGCGGCGGCCTGTTCCCGAACAACGACCACACGCTGGCCCGCTGGATCAAGAACGCCAAGAAGATGAAGCCGGGCGCCCTGATGAACACCATCGGCATCGGCGAATACGACCCCATCCTCAAGGGTCCCGTGACCGCGGGCCTCACCGATGTGCAGATCGCCGACGTCGTGGCGTACCTGCGCTCGCTCAAGTGATCCGGAGCAACTGACCCATGGCATCCATCGCTGCACCCACGACCGCGACGGCTCCCGCCGCGACCGCGGAGAGCTCCGGGATCTGGAGCTGGATCACCACCGCGGACCACAAGAAGATCGGCACGCTGTACCTCTGGACGGCGCTGATCTTCTTCCTCATCGGCGGCTTCGAGGCGGTCCTCATCCGCACTCAGCTCATGAAGCCCAACATGGGATTTGTGAGCGCCGAAACGTACAACCAGCTGTTCACGATGCACGGTACCACGATGGTGTTCCTGGCCATCATGCCGCTCAGTGCCGCGTTCTTCAACTACCTGATCCCGCTCCAGATCGGCGCCCGTGACGTCGCCTTCCCGCGGCTGAACGCGTTCTCGTACTGGGTCTACCTGTTCGGCGGCATCTTCATCACGGTGCCGATCCTGTTCCACGTGGCGCCCGACGGCGGCTGGTTCGGCTACGCCCCGCTCAGCACCACGCGTTTCTCGCCGGGCCTGAACATCGACTTCTGGGTGCTCGGCCTCCAGATCCTCGGCGTCAGCTCGCTGGCCGCAGCGTTCAACTTCATCACGACAATCATCAACATGCGCGCCCCGGGGATGTCCCTGATGCGCATGCCGATGTTCACCTGGATGTCCTTCGTGGTGCAGTTCCTGGTCATCCTGGCGTTCCCGGTCATCACGGTGGCGCTGTTCTTCCTCCTGATGGACCGCTTCTTCGGGACGAACTTCTACGCGATCGCCGCCGGCGCCGACCCGCTTCTCTGGCAGCACCTGTTCTGGGTCTTCGGCCACCCCGAGGTCTACATCCTCATCCTGCCCGCCTTCGGCCTCGTGTCGGAGGTGCTGCCGACCTTCTCGAAGAAGCCGCTGTTCGGCTACAACGTGATGGTCTACTCGGGCATCATGATCGGCGTCCTCGGCTTCGGCGTGTGGGCGCACCACATGTTCTCGGTCGGCATGGGCCCGGTGGCGGACTCGATCTTCTCGCTGATGACGATGCTCATCGCCATCCCCACGGGCGTCAAGATCTTCAACTGGATCGCGACGATGTGGGCGGGCGAGATCCGCTTCACCGTGGCCATGAAGTTCGCCATCGCGCTGATCGCAATGTTCACCATCGGCGGCATCTCCGGCGTCATGCACTCCTCGCCGCCGGCCGACCTGCAGCAGACCGACACGTACTTCATCGTGGCGCACTTCCACTACGTGCTCTTCGGCGGGTCGATCATGGGCATCTTCGCCGGCATCTACCACTACTACCCGAAGATCACCGGCCGCCACCTCGACGAGCGCCTCGGCAACGTCCACTTCTGGCTGAACCTCATCGGCATGAACCTCACGTTCTTCCCGATGCACTTCAGCGGCCTGCTCGGCATGTCCCGCCGCATCTATACGTACGACGCGGGCCAGGGCTGGGACCTCTTCAACATGATGGCGACCTACGGCACCTACCTGCTGGTCGTGGCAACGACGGTCTTCGTCTGGAACTTCGTGCGCAGCCGCACCCGCGGCGCCATCGCCGGCAACGACCCCTGGGGCGCGGCCACGCTCGAGTGGTCCATCCCCTCGCCGCCGCCGGAGTACAACTTCGCGCAGATCCCCGAGGTGTCCTCGCGCTACCCGCTCTGGGACCTCAAGTCGCCGGAAAAGACCGCCGGCATCGAGCACTCGCACGCCGACGCGGGGGAGATCACCGACGCCCACGCGGTGCCGGTGCACGAGGAGACAGAACGCCACACCGCGAAGGAACTCGGCATCCCGATGCCCTTCCCCACCGCCAAGCCGTTCGCCACCGCCATCGCAATGGTCGTGATGTTCTGCGGGCTGCTGTTCCTCCGTCATGACATGTTCGCCGTCTCGATGGCCGTCACGATCGGTGGCGCGCTGGCGATGGTGGCGGGCCTCTATACCTGGCTCACCAGCCCGCTCGAGTAAGGGAGACCATCACAGTGTCCGCACACGCCGCTGCCGCGCACGCCCACGACGAGGGGCACGCGCACCATCATCACACGACGACCGGCCTCGACCACCGGAAGATCGCCATCTGGGCGTTCATCGGGTCCGAGTGCATGCTCTTCGCCTCGCTTATCGCGACCTACCTGATCTACAAGGGCCGCTCGGTCGTGGGGCCCTTCCCCCACACCGAGTACGTCAATGAGGCGGGCAAGGTCTTCAAGCCCATCCTCGACATCCCGGTCACGTCGGCCTCCACCTTCGTGCTCCTGATGTCGTCCCTCGCGATGGTGCTCGCCCTTCAGGCCGTGCAGCTCAAGGACACGCCGCTGCCCGCGGGGGCAGGCTGGTGGACCCGCGCCCAGCGCTCGTCCCAGCTCTGGCTGTTCATGACGGCCCTGCTCGGCACGACCTTCCTCGGCTTCCAGGCCTATGAGTTCACCTCGTTCGTGCACGAGGGCCTGACGGTCAAGACCAACCTCTTCGGGTCCACGTTCTTCACCCTCACGGGCTTCCACGGCGCCCACGTCACCGCCGGCGTGCTGTGGCTGATGTCCCTGCTCTGGGTTGACCGGACCCGTGGCCTGGGTCCCAAGGATGAGCTGCTCGTCGACATCGCCGCGCTGTACTGGCACTTCGTCGACGTGGTCTGGATCGCGATCTTCACGCTCATCTACCTCATCAAGTAACCGGACGGACTCGCCAATGGCACACGACCAAAAGCACGCCGCCCACGCGCACCCAAGCGGTGCCACCTACCTGAAGGTGGCGGTGATCCTCACGCTCATCACGGTGATCGAGGTCTGGGCATACTACATCCCGGCCCTCGTCGCCTCGCCGCTCTTCAACCCGTCGCTGATCGTCATGTCGGCGGCCAAGTTCGCCATCGTGGTGCTGTTCTACATGCACCTCAAGTACGACCACCGGCTCTTCAGGGCGCTGTTCAGCGGCCCGCTCATCATTGCGGGTGCGACGATCGTGGCACTGCTGTTCCTCTTTGGGCAATTCGCATTCTAGGCGGCCGGGTGTAGGACGAAGGACGAACGAGGCGGGGGTGGCCCGGGGAACCCGGGCGCTCCCGCTTCTCTTGTTCCGGTACAGGTCCCCGCAATCGCGTTGATTCCCCCGCTCCCGCCATGAAGCCCGTCATCTTCCTGCATCCGAACGTGGACCTCAGCCGGGGCGGCTTCACCGTCCACTGGTCCACCGTGATCGGACTCCTCGCGCTGCTGGCGCTCTGGGGGTCGCGGGCCGCGGTGCACGCGAAGCGAGATCCGATGGAGCGGCCGACGGCGTTCCAGGCGATCTGCTTCGTGGCGGGGCTGGTCGTGATGTTCCTGACCCTTAACGGGCCGGTGCACGACATCAGCGACTACTACCTGTTCTCGGGACACATGGTGCAGCACCTGCTGCTCACCATCATCGTGCCCCCGCTCCTATTGATGGGCACGCCCGGCTGGATGCTCCGCCCGGCACTCGGCATCCCCGCCGTCAACGCCTTCGCCAGGGCGGTCACGCCGGCCACCACAGCCTTCACGATCTTCAACGTCGTGCTGGCCGGCTGGCACCTGCCGCCGCTCTACAACTCGGCGATGTTCTATCACGAGGTGCATATCCTGCAGCACCTCATGTTCCTCGTGGCCTCGGTCGTGATGTGGTGGCCGATGCTCAGCCCGTTGCCGGAGCTGCCGAGACTGAGCTATCCGGGGCAGATGCTCTACAGCTTCCTGCTGACGCTCCCGATGACCGTCATCTCGATCTTCATCGTGTACGCCGACCACGTCCTCTATCCGGCCTATGCCAGCGCCCCACGTCTCTGGGGCCTTTCGCCGCTGGAGGACCAGCGCCTCGGCGGCCTGATCATGTGGATCCCGGGCGGGCTGTTCTTCTACCTGATCACTTCGGTGATCTTCTTCCGCTGGTCCACCAGCCAGCGCGACGACCAGGCCGGGGCCCAGGCGAGGGCTTGAGCCCTTCGGCCCCTCGGCTAACATGCGATGATGCCCGCCCGCACCGCCGGTCTCCTCTGCGTAGTCGTCGCCGCCCTTCTGGGCGGTACCGAGCTCGCAGCCCAGACGCCACGTCCGACCACCGCGCCCGCCGGCCGGCGGCCGGCGCCGCGCCCCACGCCGGTGGCCACCGCGCCGATCGGCAACGCGGCACTGCAGCGCGACCTTGCGACGGCCATTCGGCTGTCAACATCGCGTGGCGAGTGGGGCGTGATGGTGGTGTCGCTCACCCGCGGTGACACGCTGTTTGCGCAGCAGCCCGGCGCCCCGCTGCTGCCGGCGTCGACGATGAAGCTCTACACGTCGGCCATGGCACTCGAGCGCTTCGGACCCGTGCATCAGTTCCGCACCGAGATCCTGCGCGACGGCGTGTTGGTCGACGGCACCATCACGGGCAACCTGTATTTCAAGGGCGCTGGCGACCCGGCGCTCTCGCCGCGCTACGCGCGCTGGCACGACGGTATCCCGCCGATGGATGCCATCGCCGACCTCGTATACGCCGCCGGCGTGCGCCGCATCACCGGCGACGTCATCGGCGACGCCTCGGCCTTTGACGACAGTCGCGTGCCGGAAGGCTGGCGCCGCCGCTACCTCCAGGCCGGCTACGCCGCGCGCGTGTCCGCGCTCAGCGTGAACGAGAATCTTGCGCACATCGTGGTGCGGGCCACCGCCCGCGGCGCCACCGTGCAGTTCGCCGAGCCGCTGTTTGGCATTCCCATCAACTCCACGGTCACGGTGCGCGATGGCAGCCGCAGCGCGTATGTGCGCGTCTGGCAGGACACCGTCGCCAACCACTTCCGTGTGACAGGATGGATCGGCGCCCTGAGTCCCGAGCGCCGGTATCAGGTCGTCGTCGAGCAGCCGGAGCTGTTTGCCGCCGCCTCGTTCCGCGCGGCGCTCGAAAAGCGCGGCATCGTGATCGATGGCGCGGTGCGCGCGGCCGCGGCGCCGACGGATGCCACGCGACTCACCGCCTGGGGCTCGGCGCCGCTGGCCCAACTCCTCGTCACGATGAACGGCGAGAGCAACAATCATTTCGCCGAGTTGCTGTTCCGGAACGCCGCGCGCGTGGATGGCCAGGTGGGGTCGGCGGCAGCGGCCAACGAATCCCTGCGCAGCTTCCTCGAGCGCCGCGTCGGCGCGGATCGCGAGGCGGTCTTTGCCGCCGATGGCAGCGGACTGTCGATGCTCGACCGGGTGACCGCGCGGTCGATGGTGCAGCTCCTCGCCTACGCGCATCAGGCCCCCTGGGGCGAGGTCTACAAGACCACCCTGCCGGTGGCCGGCCGCTCCGAGACGCTGCGGACGCGCATGCGGCGCACGGCGGCGGTGGACAACCTGCGCGCCAAGACCGGCACCACCAACGACGTGAGCTCCCTCGGTGGGTACGTGACGACCCGCGCCGGGGAGCTCCTCGCCTTCTCCTTCCTCTACAACGGTCGAGACCTCTGGCGGGCCCGCGCCACCATCGACGCGATGGGCGCCACCCTGGCCGGCTTCACGCGCTGACGCGCGCGACCGCGTCCTAGCTCGGCAGCTGCTTCTTGCCGGACTTCGGGTCCGTGGCCGCGGTGGCATCCAGCAACCGCACCGCCGTATCCACGTCGCCCTGCCGCACCACCAGGCGTACCGGGTGGAGCACGTCCAGGAACGGCAGCATTCCGCCGCCGTTGTCCTTCAGCAACATGCTGGCGATGCCATTGGCATCCAGCACCGCCTGCGCAAACTCCGCCTCTACGCTGTTCTGGAAGGTACGGACCACGAACGCATTCTCAGGCATCGCTCCCTCCTTCCGGTTGAGGTGTGCGGGGTATCGTACCGCCGGGACCAGCGCCCGGCTACCGCGTACGGAGATGCCCCGTCGATTCAACTACGCGTCACGCGGGGGTTTGGTTCCCGCGGCATCGGTGACCGCAGTCACGCCACCCGGTGTCGGATCATGATGCCGCGCTTCGAGAGCTCCTTCACGTAGCGATCGCCCGGCACGCACTCGTCGGGCGTGTGCACGCCGGCGGGCCGCACGGCGCCCTCCGCCTGCAGCTGGCCGGTGATCGAGAGCGAATAGCCGGTGGTGCGCATCATCGCGCTGATGCCGTGCGCGGCATCAAAGCGGTCCACGAGCTCAAAGTTGTGCGTCTGCGCCTTGCCGTCCTTCCTGCCCTTCACCACCACGCGCAGTGCCACCAGGTCCGGGCTCTCGCGCCTGAAGAGCCGCGGCTGCATCTGCGCAATCGCCACGTCCCGAGGCACCACGGCGCTGCCGTTCACATCCACGGGCTCGTTCTCCAGCAGGCCCAGTTCGCGAATGGCCTCCATGATCCTGGCGTGCCCGGGATAGCGGAGCGTCTTGTACTCCATCTCCGGAATCCTGCCCTCGTAGCGATGCGCCATCGTGGAGAGTCCGCCGGCCGTATGGAAGGCCTCGAGTTCGCCCACGGGGGCGTCGAAGTGCACCGGCTCGATCTCGCTGAGCGCCGTCACCTGCACCCGCTTGCCGTCCCGCAGGATCCAGCTCAGCGTCGTGTAGTAGTCGAGCACGCCCTCGATCGAATACACGATCTGGTACTTGAGCGGGCCCGTCGGCTCCTGCGGCAGCCCGCCCACGTAGATGCGCACCGACGCCGTGGTATCCAGACGGTCAATGCCCATCTGCGCCAGGATGTTGACCATGCCGGGTGCCAGCCCGCAGTCGGGCACGATGGTGATCCCCTTCGCCCTGGCCTGCGCGTCGAGGGCCTTCTGGTCCTGCACGATCTCGGTGTTGCCGCCGAGGTCGCAGAAGTGTGCCCCGGCCGCGATGGCCGCCTCGGCCATCGGCAGGTTGAAGTAGTACGGCAAGGCGCACATCACGGCCTGTACGCCATCCATCGCGCGCGCCACGGCGGCGGCGTCCTGCACGTCGAGCGTAATCAGGTGCAGGCGCGCACCGTCCACATACGGTTGCAGGAACGTCGGCAGCTGGTCCGTCGTGCGGTCGGCGAGGCGAACCTCGGTTACCGCGTCATTCTGCAGGAGGTCATAGGCGCAGGCCGAGCCTTGCAGGCCGGCGCCGAGGACGAGCATCCGCATCTTGTCTCCGCGCGGGGGGTACCTTCCGTACAGGGGAGCCCCTCAATTTAGCCTCGCGCACCCCTCATTTCACCCCGCGATATGAGTGACTGGCACAGCCACCTGCTGGAGTCGGACGACCAGGTTTCTACCCTGCTGGAGCGGGTGCGGACGGTGGCCGTGCTCGGCATCAAGACGGCGGATTCCGGGGCGCCGGCCTATTTCGTGCCGGAGTACGCGCAAAAGGCCGGCCTGCAGATCATCCCGGTCCCGACCTACTATCCCGAGGTAACGCAGATCCTCGGGGAGCCGGTGGTCCGCAGCGTGGGGGCCATCGATGACCGGGTTGACCTGGTGAACGTCTTCCGGCGACCCAAGGACCTGCCGGCGCACCTGGATGACCTTCTGGCCGCCAGGCCGCGCGCCGTGTGGTTCCAGACCGGCATCCGGCACGATGCGGTGGCGGAGGCCTTGGCGCGGCACGGCATCGATGTGGTGCAGGACCGCTGCCTGATGGTGGAACTCCAGGAACGGGGGCGGTAGCGCCGCGGCCGAGGGCGGCGAACGCAGCATCCGGCCTCGCTGGTCAAGCACCCGGACAAACCGTATGTTCGCCGGGCACGCACCCCGCCCTTCCCCAGCGAGCACCGATGACCGACCTCGACGCCAACCGTCGCGCCCTCGTGAAGTACCTCGCGGCAAGCCCCCTGCTCGCGGCACTCGGCTCACTGGCCTGTGGGTCCGCCGACAATACCGACGGATCCGCGCCATCCGGACGCTTCGGCAGCATCGGCGAACCCGACCAGGAACTCGGCGAGCTCATTGCCCGCGCCGTCGACGCGCTCGACGTGTTCGACATGCGCGTCACCGCGCAGGACGTGCTTCCGCCGGCGCACTACGGGTACATCGCGACCGGCGTCGATGGCGACGTGACCCTGCGTGCCAACCGCTCCTCGTTCGACCACTGGCAGCTGCGCAGCCGTCGCCTCGTCGGCGTGAGCGATATCGATATGAGCATCTCGTTGCCCGGCGCCGCGGACACGTCGCCGATCGTCGTGATGCCCACCGGCAGTCAGCGCGCCTTCCATCCCGACGGCGAGCTCGCCACGGCCCGCGCGGCCAGGTCCGAGGGGCACCTGATGATGCTCTCTACCGTGTCCACGACCTCGGTGGAGGACGTGGCGAAGGAGCGCGGCGCACCCATCTGGTATCAACTGTACCCCACGTCGCGTTGGGACATCACCGAGCGGCTGCTGCGCCGCGCCGAGGGCGCCGGATGCCCGGTGGTGCTGCTGACCGTGGACCTCCCCGTCTCCAGCAACCGTATCAGCATCCAGCGCTGGATCAGGCGCGATCGCCGTGACTGCTCCAAGTGCCACGCCGCCAGCGACGCCTACGGCAGCATGAATACGCAGTTCGCCCGTAAGCCGATGTTCGACGGCGTCGACATGCAGGACGGGGATTTCAACACGCCCATGCTCACCTGGGAGTTCGTGGAGCGACTCAAGGCCGCGACGTCCATGAAGGTGATGGTGAAGGGCATCGTCACGGCCGAGGACGCCGCGGAGTGCCTTCGGCGCGGCGCGGACGGCATCGTGGTGAGCAACCACGGCGGACGAGCGGATGAGAGCGGGCGCGGCACGCTCGACGCGCTCCCGGAAATCGCCCGGGTGGTGCGGAAGCGGATCCCGGTCATTCTCGATTCAGGTGTGCGGCGCGGCACGGACGTATTCAAGGCGCTCGCGCGCGGCGCCGATGCCGTCGGCATCGGGCGACCATACCTGTGGGGCCTGGGCGCCTTCGGTGAGGCGGGCGTGGCACGC